>NZ_BCBO01000171.1:0-20615 GCF_001320835.1 Pseudomonas sp. NBRC 111138
TCATGCAACATCCTATCTTTAGAGGCGGCTGGACAAGTCGTCCAGAGCCGCACGCAACTCAGTGAACTGGAAAGTGAAACCTGCGGCCTGCAGCCGTTCAGGCAAAGCCTTTTGCCCGCCCAGCAACAAGCCGGACAACTCACCCAGGCCAACCTTCAACGCAAATGCCGGCATCGGCATGAACGCCGGGCGGTGCAGCACCTGGCCCAGGGTCTTGGCAAATTCGCGGTTGCGCACCGGGTGCGGCGCGCAGGCATTATAAGGACCGTTGGCGTCTTGCTTGTGCAGAAGAAAATCAATCAGGGCGATTTGATCCTTGATATGCACCCAGGGCATCCACTGCCGTCCATTGCCAATCGGCCCGCCCAGCGCCAGTTTGAACGGCAGCAGCAGGCGCGACAAAAAGCCGCCCTCGGCAGACAGCACCAACCCCGTACGCACCAGCACCACGCGAATGCCCAAGGCTTCGGCACGCTGGGCGGTTTCCTCCCAGGCGATACACAACTGGCTGGGGAAGTCATCCAGCACCGGGCCGCTGGCTTCGGTCAGTTCGCGCTCGCCGCCGTCGCCGTACCAACCCACCGCAGAGCCGGAGATCAGCACCGCCGGTTTTTGCTCCAGGCTTTCCATCCAGGCCAGCAAGGTTTCGGTGAGGTGAATGCGACTGTTCCACAGCAATGCCTTGCGCTTGTGGGTCCAAGGCCGGTCCGCGATAGGCGCGCCTGCCAGGTTGACCACCGCGTCCACCGTGCCAATCACCTCTTGTAGGCGAGCCACTCCGAGCACCTGCGCACCGCACACCCGGGCGACCGTTTCCGGTTGCCGGCTCCACACCGTCAGGCGGTGGCCTTGCGCGAGCCAGTGCTTGCAGAGTTGACGGCCGATCAAGCCGGTACCGCCGGTCAGCAAAATATGCATGGGACTCTCCTCATGTAACGTTCGCCGCCGCTCACTGGTCTATTTTATAAGCAGGGATCAATTTGATAATTGAGCGTGACGGGGGTTCAAGCCTTAGCTTAACCATAGGTCACGCCACACAATCAGGCACGCCAAAACTTATACCAAAAAACAATATTGTACAGCTATTGGTGTCGGCGTAGTCTGTACCCAACGGTAAAACGAGGCCTCCCATGACTGTTCCCATCGCGATCATTGGTACCGGCATCGCCGGTCTCTCCGCCGCCCGAGCGTTACAAGACGCTGGGCATGCAGTGCAACTCTTCGATAAAAGCCGCGGCAGCGGTGGCCGCATGTCCAGCAAGCGCAGCGACGCCGGCGCGCTGGATATGGGCGCGCAATACTTCACCGCTCGCGACCGGCGCTTCGTCAACGAAGTGCAGCGCTGGCAAAGCAACGGCTGGGCCGAGCAGTGGAAGCCCCAGCTGTATAACTTCAAGTCCGGGCAATTGACGCCCTCCCCCGATGAGCAGATCCGCTGGGTGGGCACGCCGCGCATGAGCGCCATCACTCGCGCCCTGCTCGACGACTTGCCGGTGGAGTTCGGTTGCCGCATCACCGAAGTCTTCCAGGGCACGCAGCACTGGAACCTGCTCGACGCGGACGGCGGCAATCACGGCCCTTTCAGTCACGTGATCATTGCCACGCCGGCGCCCCAAGCCACCGCCCTGCTGGCCGCCGCGCCCAAGCTGGCGAGCGCCGCCGCCGGGGTAAAAATGGACCCGACCTGGGCCATCGCCCTGGCGTTCGACAAGCCCCTGGATACGCCGATGGAGGGCTGCTTCGTGCAAGACAGCCCCCTCGACTGGCTGGCGCGCAACCGCAGCAAGCCCGGGCGCGATACCACCCTCGACACCTGGGTGCTGCACGCCACCAGCGCCTGGAGCAAGGCCCACCTGGACCTGCCCAAGGAAGCGGTGATCGAACACCTGCACGGCGCCTTTGCCGAATTGCTGCACAGCGCCATGCCTGCGCCGTCGTTCAGCCTGGCGCACCGTTGGCTCTACGCGCGCCCATCGAGCAGCCATGAATTCGGCGTGCTGGCCGACGCCGACCTGGGCCTGTTCGTCTGTGGTGACTGGTGCCTCTCCGGCCGGGTGGAAGGTGCCTGGTTGAGTGGCCAGGAAGCGGCGCGACGCTTGATCGAGCACTTGCAATGAACCGCATCAACCCCGCCAAACTGCTGCTGTCAAAATGGACGGCAGCTCATCCCCGCCACAAGGAAAAACACTTCCTGGTCACCGAATTGTTCCGTGACGACGAGGGCACGGTGCTGGACATCGAACTGCAGGCCATCCTTACTCGGCGCGCCGAACGCCTGCCCTGGCAGACCCTGAAAAACGCTGAGGACTGGACAATCGGCTGGAAATAAAGCGGCGGCACAACCCTGTACAAAATATTTGACTTGTACAACATCGAGCCTATGATGAGATTTAGTTGTACAAGATTTGTAGCTTGTACAGGATTCTTGCAGAGGTTTGCTTATGTCCAGCCGTGTGAAACCGAAGATCGCCATCAGCGCCTGCCTTCTGGGTGAGAACGTGCGCTTCAATGGCGGTCATAAACAGTCCCTGCTATGCAGTCAGACCCTCAGTGACTATTTCGATTTCGTCCCGTTGTGCCCTGAAGTTGCCATCGGCCTGGGCATTCCTCGGCAAGCGATCCGCCTGGTCGGGGACCCCAACCACCCGCAGGCCGTGGGCAGCGTAAACCCTGCGCTCAATGTCACTCAGCCACTGGATGATTACGGCCAGCAAATGGCCCGGGAACATACCGACCTGTGCGGCTACATCTTCATGCAAAAGTCACCGTCCTGCGGCCTGGAGCGGGTCAAGGTGTACCGCGACAACGGCACGCCCGTCGACGGTGGCGGGCGCGGCATTTACGCCCAGGCGTTTTGTGCTCGACACCCCAACCTGCCGGTGGAGGAAGACGGTCGCCTGAACGACCCGGTGCTGCGGGAAAACTTCCTCACCCGCGTATTCGTGTACGCCAGTTGGCAGCAACTGTTGGCCGACGGCCTTACCCGTCACCGCTTGCTGACGTTTCACTCGCGCTACAAGTACCTGCTGATGGCCCACAGCCCGGCGCATTACAAAAGCCTGGGCCACTTGCTCGGCAGCATGGGCAAGGGCATTGACCTGCAAGCTTTGGCCGACGGCTATTTCAGCGAACTGATGGCGGGCCTGAAAAAATGCGCGACTCGCGGTACCCATACCAATGTGCTGCAACACATCAGTGGCTATCTCAAGCAAGCCATCAGTGCCGATGACAAACAGGAAATGCAGACCGTCATCGGCCAATACCGCCACGGCATCGTGCCACTGGTGGTGCCGCTGACCCTGCTCAAACACCACTTTCGCCAACATCCGGACCGCTACATCGCGCAGCAGGCCTACCTGCAACCGCACCCGGAAAACCTCAGCCTGCGTAATGCGATCTAACCCATGAAACCTGCCCTGCTCGACGAACCCGGCGAAGACCTCGCCCTGGCCCTGGAAAACGGCTGGCTGCCGATCCGCGAGGTGGCGCGCCAGACCGGCGTGAATGCGGTGACGCTGCGCGCGTGGGAGCGCCGCTACGGCCTCATCGTGCCCCAGCGCACGCCCAAAGGGCATCGGTTGTTCAGCGCCGAACATGTGCAACGCATCCAGGCCATCCTCACCTGGCTCAATCGCGGCGTGCCGGTCAGCCAGGTCAAAGGGCTGATCGACTCCGCCCAAGGTAGCCCGGAGCCGATGGAAAACGAGTGGCAGAGCCTGCGCCAGCATTTGGTGAGTGCCATCAGTGAACTGGCCGAGCGCCGGGTCGATGACGCCTTCAACCAGGCCATGGCGCTTTACCCGCCACGCACCTTGTGCGAGCAATTGATGCTACCGCTGCTCAACGAGCTGGAACAACGCTGGCAGGGCCAGTTCGGCGCGCAGATGGAGCGGGTGTTCTTCCTGTCCTGGCTGCGCAGCAAGTTTGGCGCACGGATCTATCACAACAATCGTCAACTCCACGGCGCGCCCCTGTTGCTGGTCAATCATTCCGACCTGCCCCTGGAACCGCACCTGTGGCTCAGCGCCTGGCTGGCCAGCAGTGCCGATTGCCCGGTGGAAGTATTCGATTGGCCACTGCCTGTCGGCGAACTGGCCCTGGCGGTGGAACACCTGCAACCCCGTGCGGTGCTGCTGTACTCAAGCAAGGCGTTGCAAGTGTCGGCACTCGGCAAACTGCTGGGCGGCATCCATTGCCCAACGGTGATTGCCGGACCAACGGTGTGCATCCACCACGCCGAGTTGGGCGTATTAACCCAGGACATCCCTGAGTTGTTCGTGGCCGAGGACCTGTTGGCGGCCCATCAATTATTGATCCAGCGTGGAATTGTCTAAATGCATCTGATCTGGCTGCGCACCGACTTGCGCCTGCACGACAACACTGCCCTGGCGGCCGCGTGCCAGCGCGGCCCCGTCGCGGCTGTTTACCTGATCACGCCCGAGCAATGGCAGGCGCATGATGACGCGCCGTGCAAAGTCGATTTCTGGCTGCGCAACTTGCAGCACCTGAGCCAGGCACTGGGCAACTTCAACATTCCGCTGTTAATCCGCCACGCCGCGACCTGGGACCAGGCGCCGACGGTACTGAGCCAACTGTGCCGCGAGCTGTCGGTGGAGTCGGTACACGTCAACGAGGAATATGGCGTTCACGAGAGCCGCCGCGACCGCGCCGTGGCCCAGGCCCTGGAAGCTGACGGCGTGACCTTCCACAGCTACCTGGACCAACTGTTTTTCCAGCCGGGTAGTGTGCTGACCAAGACCGGCACCTACTTCCAGGTGTTCAGCCAGTTCCGCAAGGTCTGCTACAGCCGCCTGCACAGCGCCCTGCCCCGCGTGGTGCCGACGCCAAAGGCCCAGGCCGAGCCTGGCGTGAAAAGCGACCCTGTGCCAACGGCAGTCGAAGGGTTCCCGACACCCAGCGAAACCTTGCGTGCCCTCTGGCCCGCTGGCGAAGACGAAGCGCGCCGTCGCCTTGATGCCTTCGCCGATCAGCAGATCAGCTATTACAAGGACGAACGCGACTTCCCGGCCAAGCCCGGCACCAGTCAGCTTTCTGCCTACCTGGCCGCCGGAGTGGTTTCGCCGCGCCAGTGCTTGCACGCCGCGCTGCAAACCAACCAGGGCGAGTTCGAAAGCGGCGACATCGGCGCCATCACCTGGATCAACGAGCTGCTGTGGCGCGAGTTCTACAAGCACATCCTGGTCGGCTACCCACGGGTTTCCCGCCACCGCGCGTTTCGCCCGGAAACCGAAGCGCTGGCCTGGCGCAAGGCGCCCGAAGACCTGGCCGCCTGGCAACAGGCGCGCACCGGCTTGCCGATCATCGACGCGGCCATGCGCCAACTGCTGGAAACCGGCTGGATGCACAACCGCCTGCGCATGGTGGTGGCGATGTTCCTGACGAAGAACCTGCTGATCGACTGGCGCGAGGGCGAGCGCTTCTTTATGCGCCACCTGATCGACGGTGATCTGGCGGCCAACAACGGCGGCTGGCAATGGAGTTCGTCCACGGGCACCGACTCGGCGCCGTATTTCCGGATATTCAGCCCGCTGAGCCAATCGGAAAAATTCGACGGTGACGGCGTGTTCATCAAACGCTGGCTCCCGGAACTGGCCGCGCTGAATAAAAAACAAGTGCACAACCCCGAAGCGGCTGGGGGCCTGTTCGGCGTGGCGGATTACCCGCGTGCCATCGTCGATTTGAAACAGTCTCGCGAGCGCGCCTTGGCCGCATTTCGCCGGCTGCCTTCGCGTCAGGAGATGGCCGAACATGAGTGACTTCCTGCACCAGTTTGCCCACACCTTCGCCACGCTGGACAAGCACAACCTGCACCTGCTCGGCCGCCTGTACAGCGAGGACACCGCCTTTGCCGACCCCCTGCATGAAGTCCAGGGCCTGCCAGCGTTGCGGCGTTACTTTGCCGACGTGTACAGCAACGTCAGCGAGCTGCATTTTGACTTCCACGGCTTCGATACCGTGGCCGAAGGCGAGGGCTACCTGCGCTGGACTATGCGTTTTCGTCACCCACGCTTGGCCAGCGGCCAGGTGATCGAGGTGCCAGGCTGTTCTCATTTGATGTGGCACGACAAGGTTTACCGCCATCGCGACTATTTCGATGCCGGCGCCCTGCTCTATGAACATGTCCCCCTACTGGGTCGCGTTATTCGTTGGCTGAAAAGGAGAATGGGATGAGCCTTACACCGCCCCGTCGTTATTGGCTGACCGGCGCCAGCAGTGGTATCGGTGCGGCGCTGGCCGTGGAGTTGCTCGAGAGCGGCGCCCAAGTGGCCCTGAGTTCCCGCACCCAAGGCCCGCTGGATGCCCTCGCCCTTCGATATCCAGGCCAGGTTCTGGTGGTGGCCGGCGACCTGACCAACAGTCAGACCGTGCGCGAGATCGGCGAGCGTATCAGCGAGGTCTGGGGTTCGCTGGACACGGTGATCCTCAACGCCGGCACTTGTGAATACGTCGACGCCCGGCAATTTGACGCCTCGATCATCGAGCACGTGGTGCGTACCAATCTGCTGGCCAGCAGTTATTGCATCGAGGCCGCGCTGCCACTGTTGCGCGCAGGGCGCACCCCGCACCTGGTGGGCGTGGCCAGTGCCGTGACCTACCTGCCCATGCCCCGCGCCGAAGCCTACGGCGCGTCCAAGGCCGGCCTGCGTTACTTGTTCGAATCCTTGCGTATCGGCCTATCGCCGGAAAACATCGATGTCACGGTGATCAGCCCAGGCTTCGTCGACACGCCGCTGACCGAGCGCAATGATTTCCCGATGCCCCTGAGCTGGCCGGCCGACAAAGCCGCGAAACACATTTTCGCCAAGCTGGAAAAACGCCCGCTGGAAATCGCCTTTCCGGCCCTGTTCATTGCCACCTTGTGGCCGCTGTCGAAGCTGCCCAACCGCGCGCAACTGATCATCGGCAAACGCATGCTGCGCAGCCCGCCACCGAAGAAGGACGACCTGTGAAGATCGCCATTATCGGCAGCGGCATCGCCGGGCTGACCAGCGCCTACCTGCTCAGCCGTCGCCACGACATTACGCTGTTCGAGGCCAATGACTGCATTGGCGGGCATACACACACGGCCAACGTGACGGTCGACGGCAAAAACTATGCGGTGGACACGGGCTTCATTGTGTTCAACGACTGGACCTACCCGAACTTCATCCGTCTGCTGGAGCAGATCGGGGTCAGGTTCAAACCCACCGAGATGAGTTTTTCGGTGTGCGACCAAAGCACAGGCTTCGAGTACAACGGCAACAACCTCAACAGCCTGTTTGCCCAGCGCCGCAATATTCTGTCGCCGGGATTCTGGGGCATGTTGCGCGATATCCTGCGCTTCAATCGCCAGGCGCCCCTGGACTTGCAAGAGCAGCGCATCAGCGCCGACATGACCCTGGGCGATTACCTCACCGCTGGCGGCTATGGCCCCAGGTTTATCCGGCATTACATCGTGCCGATGGGCGCTGCCATCTGGTCGATGTCCCTGGCCGATATGCTCAAGTTTCCGCTGCAGTTTTTTGTGCGCTTCTTCAAGAATCACGGCTTGCTCTCGGTGAGCAACCGCCCGCAATGGTGTGTGATCGAGGGCGGTTCCAGCTGTTATATCGAGCCGCTGACCCGCAGCTTTCGCGAACAGATACGGCTCAACTGCCCTGTGCATAAGGTGCAACGCAGCGACGAAGGTGTAGTTATCCACAGCCCGGCCGGCAGCGAAACCTTCGACCGCGTGGTATTCGCCTGCCACAGCGATCAGGCCCTGGCCTTGCTCGATGACCCCAGCCAGGCCGAACAGCAGATCCTCGGCGCCCTGCCCTACGCCGAAAACGACGTGGTGCTGCACACCGACACACGCCTGCTGCCCGACCGCAAACTGGCCTGGGCCAGCTGGAACTATCGGCTGACGGGCAACGTGCAACAACAGGCCGCCGTCACCTATGACATGAACATCCTGCAAGGCATCGACAGCGCCACTACCTTTTGCGTCAGCCTCAATCAGACGCCGATGATCAACCCGCTGAAGATCCTGGCGCGCTACACCTACGCCCATCCGCAATACAGCCTGGCCGCAGTCGCCGCACAGGCACGCTGGGAAGAATTGAACGGCGTGCGCAATACCTTTTACTGCGGGGCCTACTGGGCCAACGGCTTTCACGAAGACGGCGTGGTCAGCGCTCTGCGCGTGGCCCAGGCGTTTGGGGAAACCCTGTGAACAGCGCCTTGTACAGCGGCTGGATCGCCCATCGCCGGTTTACGCCCAAAGCCCACGCCTTTCGCTACCGCATCGGCCTGTTGTACCTGGACCTCAGTGAAGAGGATGAAGTACTGGGGCTCTCGCCGCTGGCCGGCACGGGTCGCCTGGCGCCTTTCGGTTTCCGCCAGCAGGATTACCTGCGTGAATTCACGCGCCACGGCATGAGCCTGAGCGATGCCGTGCGCCAGGAAGTCGGCAAGGCCCTGGGGCAAACACCCCAGGGCGCTATCTGCCTGCTGACCCAGGCCCGCAGTTGGGGCCTGGCTTTTAACCCGGTGAGTTTCTTCTACTGCTTCGAGGCTGACGGGCAACTGGCCGCGATCCTGTGTGAAGTGACCAACACCCCATGGCGCGAGCGCTATCACTACGTGCTGCCCGCCCAGGCACTGGGCGCCGATGAGCACCAGCATTTCGCCGTGGCCAAGGCCTTCCATGTGTCGCCGTTTTTGCCTCGCGAGCTGGAATACCGCATGAGTTTCAGCCAGCCCGCCGCCAGGCTCGGCGTGCATATGGCCGATTGGCAGGGCACGCAAAAAGTCTTCGACGCCACCTTGAGCCTGGAAAAACAGGCACTGAGCCGCGCCAGCCTGCATCGCTATTTGCGGCGCTTTCCCTGGATGACCGCCAAGACCGGCCTTGCGATCTACTGGCAAGCCTTGCGCCTGCTGCTCAAACGCACTCCGATTTTTTCCCACCAGGCCGCCGATGGCGCCTCTCGCACCGCAGTCGGGTATACCAAGGATCGCCACCATGAAATCCCCTAGCTTATCGGTCAAGGCTAACCGCCTGAACGTCAACGGCATGACCGCTGCGCTATTGCGCAAAGGCGTGTTGCGCCAGCTCAGCCAATTGCGCCATGGCCAGTTGGTCATCATCGAGGATGGCGAGCGGCAAGTCTTCGGCGCACGGGAAGCGCACCTACTGGGCGAGATCCAGATTCTCGACGCGGCAGTATGGGGGCTGGTGGCGGCCAATGGCTCGATCGGCGCCGGCGAAGCGTTTATCCATGGTTACTGGACCAGCCCCGACCTCACCGCCGTCGTGCGGGTGATGGTCAGCAACCTGGAGGTGCTCGACGCCATGGAAGGTGGCCTGGCACGCCTGGCGCGGCCGTTCACTCAGGGCCTGCACTGGCTCAACCGCAACACACGCAAAGGCTCGCAAAAAAACATCGCCGCCCATTACGACTTGGGCAACGACCTGTTCGAAGAATTTCTCGACCCCACCATGATGTACTCGGCCGCGCAATTCCTGACCCCCGATGACACCCTGGAACAGGCACAACTGAACAAATTAGCGCGCATCTGCCAGAAACTGGCGCTCAAGCCCAGCGACCATCTGCTGGAAATCGGTACCGGCTGGGGCAGCATGGCGTTGTATGCAGCGCAGCATTACGGCTGCCGGGTCACCACCACGACCCTGTCCAAGGAACAGTTCGCCTACACCGCGCAGCGTATCCAGGCGGCGGGCCTGCAAGATCGTGTGACCGTGCTGCTGAGCGATTACCGCGACCTCACCGGTGAGTACGACAAGCTGGTGTCGATCGAAATGATTGAAGCGGTGGGCCATCGTTTCCTGCCCACCTATTTCAAACAATGTGCCCAGCTGCTCAAGCCCGACGGCCTGATGCTGCTGCAAGCCATCACTATTCGTGAACAACGCTTTGAGCAGGCCAAACGCAGCGTCGACTTTATCCAGCGCTACATCTTCCCTGGTGGCGCGCTGCCCTGTGTACAAAACATGCTGCAGATCGTCAGCCGTGACACCGACATGAACCTGCTGCACATGGAAGACTTCGGCCTGCACTACGCCCGCACCCTGCGCCTGTGGCATGAAAACTTTCGCCGCGCCCATGGCCGTCTTGCCGAACTCGGTTATGACGAATACTTCCTGCGCCTGTGGGAGTTTTACCTGTGCTACTGCGAAGGTGGCTTTATGGAGCGCACCATCGGCACCGCGCAGTTGCTGCTGGCCAAACCGGCGGCCATCAATCCGCCGCTGCTTGGGCGTTTCAGTGCTTAAATCCCTGGCCAACACCGTGCTGTTTCAGTGCGGCTGGTTTGCCTGCGTGCTCGGCGGCGATAGCCGTTGGCTGCTGATCGGCATCGCGGTACTGGGCGCACACTTGCTGTGGATAAGCTCTTGGGCAAGAGAGGGGCAAGTGATTCTGGCCGTGACGGTGCTGGGAACACTGGTCGATACGGCACTGCGTGGGCTCGGCGTGTTTGAGTTCAATACGCCGGGGCCACTGATTCCGCTGTGGCTGATACTGTTATGGGCCTTGCTGGCCACCACCTTGCGCCATTGCCTGGCCTGGAGCTCACGGCCCTGGTGGCTCGCCAGCCTGCTAGGCGCGGTGGGCGGGCCGTTGTCTTATTACGCCGGCAGTCAATTGGCAGGCGTGAGTTTTGCGTACGGCACCGCCCCAACACTGATCGGCCTGGCGCTGTTATGGGCCATGCTCTTTCCGCTGTTACACGGGGTTGCGCAGAGGCTGGAACACTGACGCCCGTCCGAGCATTCATACGCATCTGACGCACTTGCCTTACACTGCGCGCCTATGACCAACATCCCTCACATTCAAATCACCGAACCCGTCACGTGCTCGACGTGCGCGGCTTGTTGCTGCCAGCTGGAAGTCATGCTGATCACCGACACCGGCGTGCCACAACGCTTTATCGATACCGACGATTGGGGGGGTGAGGTGATGATGCGCCTGGACGACGGCTGGTGCGCAGCGCTGGACCGCGACACGATGATGTGCACGATCTATGAGCTTCGGCCGTTGATTTGCCGGGAGTTCGAGATGGGGGCGCCGGAATGCCTTGAAGAGCGTGAAGGCATTACCACGGCCTACCGCTGATTCTGTAGGAGCGAGCTTGCTCGCGAAAAACCTGAGAACGCCGCGTTAAACCTGATTCGCTGCGTTATCGTTGAGGTTCTTCGCGAGCAAGCTCGCTCCTACAGTGCATTACAGCGGCATGGTGTAGTGCAGCGAGTAACTCTCTACACCATCGTTATTGCTGCTAATGCCGGCGTTGGAATAATGCGTGGCACGAATGCCCACTTCATGCCCGCCGTTGAACCGCAGGCCGAAACCCAGGCGGTCTTCGAACTGGAAGGACTGGCCGATGTTGTTGTCTTCCAGCCGAGTGCGAGAGAACAACGCCACGCCGATACCGGCTTCGATGTAGGGTTTGACCGACTCGCCGGCAAACTCATACACAAACACCGGCGAGAACGACAGGCTGCTGGCGCCCGCACGATCATCCCCTTCCCAATAGGTATAGGCGCCGCTCCAGTAGCCGGTCAGTCGGCCGACATTGCTCTGCATCCAGCTCTTGTCCCAATCGGAGGTCAGGCCCAGGCGGTAGGTCAGCGTCGAATCGCTGGTGCTCCCCAAGCCGAACTCCAGGCCGGCGGCCTGGGCTGAAACAGAGTGTCCCAACATAGCGGCCGCAATCGCAGCCAAACAGAACAAGCGCTTCATGTGAAACATCCTTTGCAAACGAGATAATTTGGTTGTGTACAGGCTAACGGGCTATAGAAGCCGACGCATAGCCAGAAGTTCAGCTTTTTTCAGGCTGATTTCACGAAATTTTCACGAGCCAAAGCTTCGCACAACTCCAGGATGTTTCCAAAGTGTCGGTAGGATGTTTCTTAGGTGACACAGATCGCCGCTGGTCCAGAACTGTGCAGGTTCAGGTTCGCCAATGGCCAGCAGGTCGCGCTCACCCAGCAAGCGCTTGAGCTGGCGCGCCACGGCGGCGCCGGTATCAATGAGGATGATGCTGGGGGGCAGCATCTGCGCCAGGAGTGGCTTGAGGAAGGGATAATGAGTGCAACCCAGGATGATGGTGTCGCAACCGGCGCTAAGCAGCGGCTCAATATAGCCTTGCAGCAGGGAGTGCAAGGCGGGGCTGTTGAGGTCGCCGGCTTCAATCAGCTCCACCAGGCCCGGGCACGGCTGGGTAATCACCCGCACATCGGTGGCAAAACGGTCGAGCAAGGCGGCGAACTTGGCGCTTTGCAGTGTGCCCGTAGTGGCGAGCACACCCACCACACCACTGCGCGTGGCCGCGGCAGCAGGTTTGACCGCAGGCTCCATGCCTACCAGCGGCCAGTCGGGGTAGTCCTGGCGCAAATCGGCCACCGCGGCGACCGTCGCCGTGTTGCAGGCAATCACAAAGGCCTTGGCGCCCCGCTCGCGGAAAAACTCAGCGACCGAGCGAGAACGTTCAAGAATGAACGCCGGCGTTTTCTCACCATAGGGAATGTGCCCGCAGTCCGCCACGTACAGCAGTGACTCGTGGGGCAACAACTGCTGGATTTCTTCCAGCACCGTCAAGCCGCCGATACCGGAATCGAACACACCAACAGGCGCGCCCTTAACCATGCTTTGCCCCGCAGACGCTGCAGCCTGGGTCACGCTTGACGCGCAACTCGCGAAAACGCGTGGTCAGCGCATCGATCAACAACAGGCGCCCTACCAACGACTCACCAAAACCGGCCAGCAGCTTCAAGGCTTCCAGCGCTTGCAGGCTGCCAACCACACCGACCAACGGCCCGACAACGCCGGCTTCGCTGCAGGTCAGTTCAGTGTCGCTGCCGTGCCCATACAAACAGTGGTAGCAGGGACTGTCAGCGCGGCGGGGGTCGAATACCGACAATTGCCCCTCAAGGCGAATGGCCGCGCCACTGACCAACGGTTTGCCGGCGGCAACGCAGGCTACGTTGACCGCCTCGCGGGTAGAGAAGTTATCGCTGCAATCGAGCACCAGATCCACTGCGTTGACCGCAGCAGCCAGCGAGTCGGCATCCAGCGCAGCACGATGGGCGACCAGGGCGACTTCAGGGTTGATCGCTCTCAGGCGCCCCATGGCCGAATCGACCTTGGTCTGCCCCACGCTGTTAGTGTCATGGATGATCTGGCGTTGCAGGTTGGTCAAATCGACCGTATCGAAATCCGCCAGGTGCAATTCGCCCACCCCAGCAGCGGCCAGGTAAAGCGCCACCGGAGCGCCCAGGCCACCCAGGCCGACGATCAACGCGCGGCTCTGTTTCAGGCGTAATTGACCATCAATGTCGACATGCTGCAACAGAATCTGCCGGCTATAGCGCAACAGCTCCTGATCGGTCAGCACGGGCGGCGCCCCAAGGTGATGCGTTCGTGACCGCCAAGGTCGATGCGACTGTGTACGCCGTCAAAGCCTTGGTTGAGTAACAAATCGCGCACGACCTGGGCCTGGTCGTAACCGTGTTCGAGCAACAGCCAGCCTCCGTCGTTCAGGTGGCCGGGAGACTCTTGGATGATCAGGCGCAAGTCGTCCAGGCCATCGTGCCCCGCCACCAGCGCACTGGCCGGTTCGAAGCGCACATCGCCGGCCACCAGGTGCGGGTCATTGTCGGCAATGTAGGGCGGGTTGCTGATGATCAGGTCGAAGCGCTGGCCTTGCAGGGCGCTGAACCAGTGGCTGTTGAGCACCGTGGCGTTAGTGAGGTGCAGGCGTTGACGATTGCGCTCGGCCAGGGCCACGGCCTCCAGCACACGGTCGACCGCCGTGACCTGCCAGGCCGGACGTTCGCTGGCCAAGGCCAAGGCGATGGCGCCGCTACCGGTGCCCAGGTCCAGGACCTGGGCGGGCGTGGCGGGCAGCAATTCCAGGGCAGCTTCCACCAGCAACTCAGTTTCCGGGCGGGGGATCAAAGTGTGCGGTGCCACTTCCAGGTCGAGTTTCCAGAAGCCTTGCTGGCCGAGGATATAGGCCACCGGCTCGCCGCTGCGGCGGCGCTGCAGGTAGCCGGAAAAGGTCAGCGCGTCTTCGCTGCTGACGATCTTTTCCGGCCAGGTATGCAGATAGCTGCGTGATTTGCCCAGGGCAGCGGCCAGCAGCAACTCCACGTCCAGGCACGCCGTCGGCGAGTCGGGCAGGTCAGCGGCGCGCAGCAGGCTGGCGATGATGGTCATTTAGTCACCTATCGCCGCCAGTTGGTCGGCCTGGTATTCGGCGAGCAACGGCTCGATCACCGCATCCACGCCACCGGCGAGAATTTCGTCGAGGGAATACAGGGTGAGGTTGACCCGATGGTCCGTGACCCGGCCCTGGGCAAAGTTGTAGGTACGGATACGCTCGGAGCGGTCGCCGGAGCCCACCAGCAGCTTGCGTTCGCTGGCAATTGCGTTGGCCGCGGCGCTGGTCTGCTGGTCGTTCAACTTGGCCGACAACCAGGACATGGCCCGCGCACGGTTCTTGTGCTGGGAACGTTCTTCCTGGCACTCCACCACAATGCCCGACGGCAAGTGTGTGATACGGATCGCCGAGTCGGTCTTGTTAACGTGCTGGCCACCCGCGCCGGATGAGCGGTAAGTGTCGACACGCAAATCCGCCGGGTTGATCTCGATGGCTTCCTGTTCGTCCGGCTCAGGCAACACCGCGACGGTGCACGCCGAGGTGTGGATACGGCCTTGGGATTCGGTCGCAGGCACCCGTTGCACGCGGTGCGCCCCGGATTCGAACTTCAGCTTGCCGTAGACGTTGTCGCCTTCAACCCGGGCGATGACTTCTTTATAGCCACCGTGCTCGCCCTCGTTCTCGGAGAGGATCTCCACGCGCCAGCCGCGACGCTCGGCATAGCGCGAATACATGCGGAACAGGTCACCGGAAAAAATCGCCGCCTCGTCGCCACCGGTACCAGCGCGGATTTCGAGGAAAACGTTGCGTCCGTCGTTAGGGTCCTTGGGCAGCAGCATGCGTTGCAGGTCACCCTCAAGCTCAGCGAGTTTTTCCTTGGCTTCGCGGACTTCTTCCACGGCCATTTCGCGCATGTCCGGGTCGCTGTCCTTGAGCAGGGCCTGGGCGCCTTCGAGGTCGGCCTGGACTTTCAGCAGGTGTTTATAAGTGGCCACAATGGGCTCAACTTCGGCGTATTCCTTGGAATAAGCACGGAATTTGGTTTGATCGGAAATGACCTCGCCATCGCCGAGCAAGGCGGTCAGTTCTTCGAAACGGTCCTGGAGCACGTCCAGTTTATTGAGCAGTGACGCTTTCATTGCGGTTTTTTATCCGAAGAGCTGTCTGACGCGCCCTCACCGAGGGCAAAGAGTTCCTGGGCCATGGCCAGCGCATCGAGGCGGCCTTCGGCGGTAAGCTTTTTCAACTGGACGCTAGGAGCGTGGAGCAGTTTGTTGGTCAGGCCACGGGCCAATTGCATCAGCACTTCCTCGGCGCCGCTGCCGTTGGCCAGCATGCGCTGGGCCTTGAGCAACTCTTCATCACGCAGGCGTTCACCCTGCTGACGATACGCCTTGAGCACATCCACTGCCGCCAGCTCACGCAGGCGCACCATGAAATCTTCGGCGCCGGTGCTGACCATTTCCTCGGCGGCCTGGGCGGCACCCTGACGACTCTTGAGGTTTTCAGCGACCACTTCATGCAGATCATCGACGCTATAAAGGTAAACGTCGTCCAACTCGCCGACTTCGGGCTCGATATCCCGTGGAACGGCGATATCTACCATGAAGATCGGCTTGTGCTTGCGCAGCTTCAACGCGCTCTCGACCGCGCCCTTGCCCAGAATCGGCAATTGGCTGGCGGTAGAACTGATGACGATATCACTGCGCACCAGTTCAGCGGGAATGTCCGACAGCAGCACCGCATGGGCACCGAACTGCTCGGCCAGAATGCTGGCGCGCTCCAGGGTGCGGTTGGCGACCACGATGCGCTTCACGCCAAGATCGTGCAGGTGACGGGCCACCAGGGTGATGGTTTCACCAGCGCCGATCAGCAGGGCCTGGCTGCGCTGCAAGTCGCTGAAAATCTGCTTGGCCAGGCTCACTGCGGCAAAGGCCACGGACACCGGGTTTTCGCCGATGGCCGTATCGGTACGCACTTGCTTGGCGGAATTAAAGGTGGCCTGGAACAGGCGGCCCAGCAATGGGCCGACGGTGCCGGCCTCACGCGCCACGGCGTAGGCAGACTTCATCTGGCCGAGAATCTGCGGTTCACCCAACACCAGCGAGTCGAGACCGGCCGCCACGCGCATCATGTGACGAACTGCCGCATCCTCTTCATGCACATAAGCGCTGGCACGCAGGTCATCGAGGCTCAAATGGTGATAATCGGCCAGCCAGCGCAGCACCACATCCGCCGAGAGATGTTCCTGCTCTATATAGAGCTCGCTGCGATTGCAGGTCGAAAGGATCGCAGCTTCGCGGCTGTCGGTAAGCCGGCAGAGCTGCTGCAAGGCCTCAACCAACTGCTCTGGCGTAAACGCCACGCGCTCGCGCACGTCTACGGAGGCAGTCTTGTGGTTAATACCGAGTGCGAGGAAGGCCATTCAATATCGCTGATGATGTCGGGAAGCCGACAATTGTCCTACTTCGAAAGATTCAGAACAACCACCGTCGTCTATTGTCCCTATACCTTATGCCTATCAATGCACTTTTGCAGGAGCGAGCTTGCTCGCGAAAATCGTCAACGATAACGCGGCAAGCCGGGCGCCCAGCGGCGCTCTCAGGTTTTTCGCCAGCAAGCTCGCTCCTACAAAGGAAAGGCAAAAGGCAGCAATAGTCGTATTCCGAGTGCCCCGGTTATGTTTGGCCGAAGGCTTGTGTCATGATGATCCGACCGCAGGTTAGTCGTCCTCTTCCTATATGAATAGATCTTCCGCGTTGCTCCTCGCTTTTGTCTTCCTCAGCGGCTGCCAGGCCATGGCACCCGTGTCGCCGGACGCTACGTCGCCGGTGGAAGACAGCACTCCCGCCCCTGAAAAACCCAAGGTTTATTCCTCGTTCAGTGAAGAAACGATCTACAGCCTGCTGACCGCTGAACTGGCCGGCCAGCGCAATCGCTTTGATATTGCACTGGATAATTACGTGACCCAGGCCATCAACACCCAAGACCCGGGGATTTCCGAGCGAGCGTTTCGCATCGCCGAATACCTGGGCGCCGACCAGGCAGCACTGGACACCTCGCTGATCTGGGCCAAAAATGCCCCGGATGATCTGGAAGCCCAGCGCGCCGCAGCCGTGCAACTGGCGCGTGCCGGGCGCTATGACGACTCCATGGTTTATATGGAGAAGGTTCTGCAGGGCAAAGGCGACACACATTTTGACTTTCTTGCGCTGTCGGCCGCCGACACCGACCAGGACACGCGCAACGGCCTGATGAAGAGTTTCGATCGCCTGCTGCAAAAGCACCCGAAGAACAGCCAGTTGATTTTCGGCAAGGCCCTGCTGCTGCAACAGGACGATGAAGCCGACGCCGCGCTCAAGCTGCTGGAGCAGAACCCGCCGGAAGAAGGTGAAATCGCGCCCATCCTGTTGCGTGCACGCCTGCTGCAAAGCCTTAACCGCGGCAAGGAAGCGATTCCGCTGCTGGAAAAAAGCATCAAGAAATACCCCGGCGACAAGCGCCTGCTCCTGACCTATGCACGTATGCTGGTTGAGCAGGACCGTATGGAAGACGCCAAAGTGCAGTTCGCCAACCTGGTCCAGCAATACCCGGACGACGACGAACTGCGTTATTCCCTGGCATTGGTGTGCCTGGAAGCCAAAGCCTGGGACGAGGCCAAGGGCTACCTGCAAGAGCTGATCGAACGTGACAGCCACGTGGACTCGGCGCACCTGAACCTGGGCCGCATCGCTGAAGAGCGCAACGACCCGCAGGCGGCCCTACTTGAATACGCCCAGGTCGGCCCCGGCAATGATTATCTGCCAGCGCAATTGCGCCAGGCCGATATCCTGATGAGCAACGGCCGCACCGACGAAGCGGAAAAACGCCTGGCCGCGGCCCGCGATGCCGAGCCGGATTACGCCATCCAGCTGTACCTGATCCAGGCCGAGACCTTATCGGCCAACAAACAGGGCGAACGCGCCTGGAAACTGTTGCAACAGGCGTTGCTGCAATACCCCGACGATTTGAACCTGTTGTACACCCGCGCCATGCAGGCAGAAAAACGCAATGACCTGGCGCAGTTGGAAAAAGACCTGCGGCTGATCATCAAGCGCGACCCGGACAACGCCATGGCACTTAACGCCCTGGGCTACACCTTGTCCGACCGCACCACGCGCTACGCCGAAGCCAAGGCGCTGATTGAACAAGCCCATGCGCTCAACCCGGAAGACCCTGCCGTGCTCGACAGTCTGGGCTGGGTGAATTACCGCCTGGGCAACCTCGACGAGGCCGAGCGCTTGCTGCGCCAGGCCCTGGAGCGTTTCCCGGACCAGGAAGTTGCCGCACACTTGGGCGAAGTGCTCTGGGCCAATGGCAAGCAGCGCGAAGCCCGACAAATCTGGGAAAAATTCCTCAAGGAACAACCCGACAGCCCCATCCTGCGCAGCACCATCAAGCGCCTGACCGGATCCGAGACCCTTTAAGCTTATGTTCTTGCGCCACGTTATCGTTTTCAGCTTCATCGCCCTGCTCGCCGGTTGCGCGGGCATTGGCAGCCGTGAATCCGTTGAAGGCCAGGGCAACCCGGCACAATGGAAACAACACAAGGACCAGCTCAGCAGCATTGATGGCTGGCAGATCGAGGGCAAGGTCGGGGTGCGTGCGCCGAAAGACTCTGGCAGCGGCACGCTGTTCTGGCTGCAGCGCCAGGACTATTACGACATTCGCCTCTCGGGGCCCCTGGGCCGTGGCGCGGCCCGCCTGACTGGCAGGCCAGGGCAAGTGAGCCTGGAAGTGGCCAACCAGGGCCGCTACGAGGCAACCTCCCCGGAAGAACTGCTGGAGCAGCAGATTGGCTGGAAGTTGCCCGTCTCGCATCTGGTCTGGTGGGTGCGCGGCTTGCCGGCACCTGACAGCAAGAGCCGTCTGAGCCTCAATGGCGACAGCCGCCTCGCCACCTTGGAGCAGGATGGCTGGCAGGTCGAATATTTGAGCTACGTGGAGCAAAGCGGGTATTGGCTGCCCGAACGTATCAAGCTGCATGGCACCGACCTTGATGTCACGCTGGTGATCAAGGACTGGCAACCGCGCAAACTGGGGCAATAACGTGTCCGCACAAAAATTGACCCTGCCCTCCCCGGCCAAGCTCAACCTGATGCTGCACATCCTCGGTCGCCGTGAAGATGGCTACCACGAGCTGCAGACGCTGTTTCAGTTTCTCGACTACGGTGATGAACTCACCTTTGCCGTGCGCGACGATGGCGTGGTCCAGTTGCACACCGAATTCGACGGCGTGCCCCACGACAGCAATCTGATTGTGCGGGCGGCAAAAAAACTTCAGGAACAATCTGGCTGCAGACTCGGCATCGATATCTGGATCGACAAAATTCTGCCCATGGGCGGAGGTATCGGTGGCGGCAGCTCCAATGCCGCGACCACTTTGTTGGGCCTCAATCATTTATGGCAACTGGGCTGGAACCACGACCGCCTTGCTGCGCTGGGCCTCACGCTGGGCGCCGACGTCCCGGTTTTCGTGCGGGGGCACGCCGCATTTGCTGAAGGCGTCGGGGAAAAACTCACCCCTGTAGAGCCCGAAGAACCTTGGTATGTCGTGCTGGTGCCGCAAGTATCTGTAAGTACAGCAGAAATTTTTTCAGATCCGTTGTTGACACGTAACTCTTCTCCCATTAAAGTGCGCCCCGTTCCCAAGGGAAACAGTCGAAATGACTGCTTACCGGTTGTAGCAAGGCGTTATCCAGAGGTACGTAACGCTTTGAATTTGTTAGGTAAATTTACCGAAGCAAAATTAACCGGAACTGGAAGTTGTGTGTTTGGGGGCTTCCCAAGCAAAGCTGAAGCTGATAAAGTCTCGGCCCTTCTTACAGAGACCCTTACAGGGTTTGTAGCAAAAGGAAGCAACGTTTCGATGTTGCATCGCAAGCTGCAAAGTCTGCTCTAAAAGGAACCGAGTGTTAGGCACTCGTTGCAACAGATACAGGGGCGTCGCCAAGCGGTAAGGCAGCAGGTTTTGATCCTGCCATGCGTTGGTTCGAATCCAGCCGCCCCTGCCATTTTCTAATACTCATCCAGGTTACCCTCAGCCTCTAGGTACTGCGCGTGTCCAAGATGATGGTCTTTACGGGGAATGCCAACCCCGATCTGGCTCGACGTGTCGTACGTCAGCTGCATATCCCTCTCGGTGACATCTCTGTCGGTAAATTCTCCGACGGCGAAATTACAGCCGAGATCAATGAAAATGTCCGCGGTAAAGACGTCTTCATTATTCAGCCGACCTGCGCTCCGACCAACGATAACCTGATGGAACTCGTCGTGATGGCTGATGCCTTCCGCCGCTCCTCAGCGACTCGAATCACAGCTGTAATCCCTTACTTTGGTTATGCCCGTCAGGATCGCCGTCCGCGCTCCGCACGTGTAGCTATCAGCGCGAAAGTCGTTGCTGACAT
>NZ_BCBO01000172.1:0-11506 GCF_001320835.1 Pseudomonas sp. NBRC 111138
AAAACCCCTGTCTGCTAACGCAGACAGGGGTTTTGTTTATGTAGAAGCTCATGAATTTCACCGGCACGTTGCCAGCGCAACGGTCTGGTACACAGAATTTCTTGACGACCATAGAGCATTGGAACCACCTGATCCCATCCCGAACTCAGCAGTGAAACGATGCATCGCCGATGGTAGTGTGGGGTTTCCCCATGTGAGAGTAGGTCATCGTCAAGATTGAATTCCGAAACCCCTGTCTGCTAACGCAGACAGGGGTTTTGTCGTTTAGGGCGGCCCACCGCAGCAAATCTGCCTTACGGCTACCGCCTGTCGGTTTCCTACGTTAAAAGAAGATGCTTCTCACAAATTCCTAAGATTTGTCGAAGTTTGGCCGAAAGCCTGACGAGCCATGCGTGCACCGAAATAGAGCGACCGCAGAGTCCGCCTATCCCGATACATGGAATGTTCCACTCGGCACGCTCACCCCCCTTTGGCAAAAGAAGTCGATGAAATGAATCTCAAGTTCAGTCATAAAATTCTGTTGGCCGCGTCAGGCGTCGTGGTTTTAGCCTTCGCGTTATTTACCCTCTACAACGACTACCTGCAGCGCAGCACCATCAGGCAAAACCTTACGTCGTCCATCCAGCAATCCGGCGAGCTCACCGCCAGCAGTGTGCAGAACTGGCTCAGTGGTCGCATCCTGGTCCTCGAGAACCTGGCGCAGAACGTTGCCCACCAGGGCAGCGCCGCCGACCTCCCAGGTTTGGTCGATCAGCCAGCATTCACCACCAATTTCCAGTTCACCTATGTAGGTCAAACCAATGGGGTATTCACACAGCGCCCTGACGCGAAGATGCCTGACGACTACGACCCCCGTCAGCGCCCTTGGTACAAGCAAGCAGTAGTGGCGGACAAAACCATGCTTACTCCGCCTTATATGGCGGCTGTGGGCGGTCAGATCGTGACAATTGCCATGCCGGTGAAAAAGAATGGCGAGTTGTTGGGTGTTGTCGGTGGTGACCTGAGCCTGCAGACACTGGTGAAGATCATCAACTCGGTAGACTTCGGTGGTATCGGCCATGCGTTCCTGGTCAGCGGTGATGGCCAGGTCATCGTCAGTCCGGACCAGGACCAAGTGATGAAGAATCTCAAGGACATCTATCCCGGCACCAACGTGCGCATTGAGAAGCTCAATCAGGACGTTGTCCTCAACGGTCAGGATCGCATCCTTTCCTTCACGCCTATCAGCGGCTTGCCTGGCGCTGACTGGTACATCGGCCTTTCGATCGACAAAGAAAAAGCCTATGCCCCGCTGGGCAAATTCCGTACTTCGGCCTTGATTGCGATGTTGATTGCCGTTGTGGCTATTGCGGTGCTCCTGAGCCTGTTGATTCAAGTACTGTTGCGCCCGTTGACCACCATGGGCGTGGCCATGCAGGACATTGCCCAAGGCGAAGGTGATTTGACCCGACGTCTCGACGTGACCAGCAAAGACGAGTTCGGCGAGGTCGGCAGCGCATTCAACCAGTTCGTCGAGCGAATTCACGCGTCGATTTCCGAGGTGTCTTCGGCAACGCGCCAGGTGCACGATTTGTCCCAGCGTGTGATGGCTTCATCCAATGCGTCGATCATCGGTTCTGACGAACAGAGCGCGCGTACCAACAGCGTGGCCGCAGCCATCAACGAGCTAGGGGCCGCCACCCAGGAAATCGCGCGCAACGCTGCTGACGCGTCCCAGCATGCCAGTGGTGCCAGCGAACAAGCTGACGATGGTCGTAAAGTGGTGGAGCAAACCATTCAGGCGATGTCGGAGCTTTCGCAAAAGATCAGCCTGTCCTGCACTCAGATCGAAACCCTTAATGCCAGTACCGATAACATCGGACACATCCTGGATGTGATCAAAGGCATTTCCCAGCAAACCAACTTGCTCGCCCTAAACGCGGCGATCGAAGCGGCCCGTGCTGGCGAAGCAGGGCGTGGTTTTGCCGTCGTGGCGGATGAAGTGCGCAATTTGGCGCACCGTACCCAGGAGTCGGCAGAAGAAATCCACAAGATGATCACTTCGCTGCAAGTGGGTTCGCGCGAAGCCGTGACCACCATGAACGCCAGCCAGGCTTCCAGCGAAGAAAGCGTCGAAGTCGCCAACCAGGCAGGTGAGCGTCTGGTCAGCGTGACGCAACGTATCGTTGAGATCGATGGCATGAACCAATCCGTCGCGGCCGCCACTGAAGAGCAGACCGCCGTGGTTGAAACCCTCAACGTCGATATCAACCAGATCAACTTGCTGAACCAGCAGGGTGTGGCCAACCTCAACGAGACGCTCAAGGACTGCGATGCGCTGTCCCAGCAGGCCAGCCGACTGAAGCAATTGGTCGATAGCTTCAAGATCTGATCCTGACCGCATCGGAGCGAGGCCTCTCGCTCCGATCGCTTGGTCTCACGTCCAGGGTGCTATTCAGAGGAAACTGATAGCGCTCAGATAGTCGCAGCCTTTGCGTAACAGCGCCTGGCTCTTGGGTGGATAGCACATGCCCATTTTTTCCACGCCCCACCGGGCATTGTCGTAACGGATCATCGATGTGTCACCGATGTCCTCGCCCAGTCCGTCCAGGTAAAAGCCCAGCACTCCGAACAACGCGTTATTGCGGCTCACTTTGCGCAGCGCCCGTTGCCAGTGTTCAATGCTTACTCGGTCAAAAGCGTGCCCAGCCTCGCTGAAGGCGTCGAGATACTGGTCCCAACTCAAGGGCAGTGGGTTGTGCAGGTTGAACACGTTTCGCCCAGGGTCAAAGCGCACGCTGTGGTAGGCGATGAAACGCGCCAGGAAGTCCACCGGCATCAGATCGAAATTGACGTCCAGTCGCGGGACCATCCCTAATTGCAGAGACCCCTTGAGCATCAACATCAAGCGGTTTTTCTGTGGCTGGCAAACGCCGTTCTGGCTGTTGAAGCTGATATTTCCCGGCCGATGAATATTGACCCAGGCCCCTTGCTCGACTGCCCGTCCTAATAGCCGCTCGGCTACCCACTTGGAGAGGTTGTAGCCATTTTTCACATAGAGCGGCAGTGCGCGTCGGGCAGGCGCTTCAAGCACGGACCCGTCGACGTCCACGCTGCTGCAGGCTGACAGCGTCGAGATGAAATTGAGGACCTTCTTGCAATGGGTCTCGCAAAGGCGCAGGCATTCCAGCACCGGCTCGACGTTGTCCTTGGCGAGTGAGGCGTAATCCATCACATGATTGACCTGCGCGGCGTTATGCACCACCACGCCGTAATGACGGGCGAGGTGCTCGTACACGTCGTCGGCCAAGCCCAGGCGAGGTTTACGAATATCGGCGGCGTATACCTGTACTCGGCTCAGGTCCAGATGTTCCAAGCGGTATTCACGCAATGCCTGGGCGAACCTTGTCGCTGCCGAATGGCCGGGCAACTCGCGCACCAGGCACGCCACGTCCTGCGCCCCGCCAGTCAGCAGTGCCTGGACAATATGAACCCCGACAAAGCTGTTCGCGCCGGTGACGATGGCTTTGCGCGAGTCTCCCGCAAGGGTCTCGGGCAGCATCTCGACCTCCAGTGCTCGCGTCGCATCTTGTTCCATCTGGTTGGATGGTGTATCCGGCAGTGCACTGCCATCCATGAGTGCGGCCAATGTGCGGATGGTCGGCGTCTCAAAAAAGGGGCTCAGGCAGAAGCTGCGGCCAAACTGCTCGCGCAGGCGTAGCAACAGGGTCGACAACAGGATGGAGTGGCCACCGAGGTTGAAAAAACTCTCATCAATCGAGAGTTCGCCTGCGGGTAATCCCAGCAGCTCACCCCACACGTCAGCCAGTTGTGCCTGCAAAGGGTCTTGTATGCGACAGCGATCCATCCCGATGGGTATGGGTATTGGCATGGCCAGCAAGGCCTTGCGATCGATCTTGCCGTTATTCGAACGGGGCATGCATGCCAGTTCGCTCCAAGCGCTGGGCTGCATATGCACCGGCAACCACTGTCGAGCATGTTCCTTCAGGCTTGCCAGCGTAGCGCCAGATTCCGGCTGGGCGGCAAAGCCGATGACTCTGTGTGCCGTATCGATCACCACTGCCACTTGGCGAAACAAGCGACTATCGCGCAAGCACTGTTCAATATCCTGAGGCTGAACTCGAAACCCGCGGATCTTGACTTGCTCATCCCTGCGGCCGCCCAGTTCGATGCCTTCTTGCGTCCATTTTGCCAAGTCGCCGCTGCGATAAGCCTGTAGCACTTGGCCATTTGGCAGTGTCAGCGTCACGAACGGATTGTCGGCCCGCGAGAGTGTATTCGAATAACCCAGGCTTACTCCGGGACCGACAATGTACAAGTCGCCCATTACCTGTTCATCCACGGGCTGCAGGTTCTCGTCGAGAATCAGCACCTGGCTGTTAGCGATGGGGAGGCCGATATTGCGATGGCTGTCACCTCGTTGGAATACCCGATGGGTCGCCAACACAGTGGCCTCGGTCGGCCCATAGAGGTTATGCAACTGGCATTGACCGGCCAGTTGTTCGATCACGCAGGGCTCGCAGAAATCACCTCCGGTCAGTAAATGAGTCATGCCCAACGGCTGATCCAGCGGCAGGATGCTGAGCAGTGCCGGTGGCACAAACCCATGAGTGACGCGTTGCTTGCGAATCAGTTCTACCAGTTGCTGAGGGTCGTGACGCTGGTCTGGGCTGGGCACAATCAACTCGGCGCCGGCGATCAATGCAGGGAAAATATCGATCAGTGAAGAATCGAAGCCCAGTGGCGAAAATTGCAGGACGCGACTGTGTTGATCCAGCGCCACGCAACTGACGAGCCAGGCCGTGAAATGCGCCAGGTTGTATTGGCTCAGCAGTACCCCCTTGGGCTGGCCCGTCGTACCCGAGGTGAACAGTGCCACGCACGGCTCGTCGGCACGGGGGTGACGGTGCATCAGCGGTTGCGTCATGTCGGCGCTGTGCGCGGCCACCTGGCTCACATCAAGTGAAACGAAACGCTCTCGCAATGGGTGCTGGCCATTCTCCAGCAGCACACAGGCCTTGAGGCTGGTCAGCATGCAGTGCTGGCGTTGCTCCGGGTGGTCAGGCACCAGCGGCAAATACACGGCGCCACAGCCAAGCACCGCGAGAATACTGGCGTACAACTCGGCAGATTTCTCCAGGCATACGCCGACCACTTGTGGAGCCTCGGCATCCTCCAGCAAGGGAAGCAGGCGTTGTTGAATAGCCATGGCTTGTTGCTGGAGCTGCCGATAAGTCAGCGCATGACCGGCGATGTTCAGCACTGTTCGATGCGCGAAGGTATTGAGGCTGGCCTGCAGCCGTTCGATCATGGGCGTTCGGGCCGCGTGCAGTAAGGCAGGGGCCGCCGTGTGGTTGAACCGGTGCATGAAAGCCAAGGCATCCAGCTCTTGCAGGCCCTGTTCAGGCCAGGCGTTAGCAGCGGCCGTTGCCGAGAAATAAGCGGGGTCTCTTGAAAAACCGCAGACCAACAAAGCAGCCCACTCCACCACTGCATTCGTTGCCTGCTGACGCAACCGCTGCCCATTGCCGCTGGGCTCCCGGGCAACGTCGTGCACCGTCAGCAGGCGCCGCTCCCGGTCGTAGCAGCGTAACTGTAATGAGGGCAGCCCGTGTTCGCAGAGCGGGCCGATACCCACGCGCAAGCTTAACCATGGCGCACTGGCGGGCGAGGGCGGCAGCGGCTGACTCCCGTCTTCAATAACCAGATCCACAGACCCCGTTCCTGCCACATGCCCATATTGCTCCAGCTCCTGCCTGAGCGCCGCCAGAGCGTTACCGGTACCACGCCACTCGATCTGCAAGCGCCTCATGCCAACCTCCTCGATACGGGCAGGTAGTCGCGCAGGGCTCGTGCCACGCTGGGGGTTTGCAGTACGCCGCTGTGGTGCAGGAGGCCCATGATATTGGCCAGCAGCGGATGTTGATGGGTGATGGGAAAGTCCAGCGCCTGGATTTCGTCGCGCAGTGCCCGGCGCGTATCGGCACTGATAGCCAAGTGTTCGATCAGTTGCAGATCGAAGTCTTTCTGTAGGTCGTTGGTCAGGTAGTGCGTCAGGAACACGGGCAGGGCTTGAGCAATGTGGTCGCGATCTTCAGAGCTTGCCGATTGCCAGTAGAGGCGCACCAACTGTGTCCAGAACCGCGCATGCCGCCCTTCATCAAACAGATGATCGGCCATCAGGCCGCGGACAGAGGATTTGACGCTGCCATCTTTGGAAAACGCTGCGACGTCATGGGTGATGGTGTTCTCAGCGATGGCGACGCCGATCAACTCTACGGCATCGTGCAAGTATGCCGGTACCTGTGCCTGGGCTGCCGGCAGCGCGCGGCCCAATTCAATTTGCCCGGGTAGATCGAGCGGTTGGATTCCGGTCATCTGCACGGCTTGCTGCAGGAAATCCAGCGCGACCAGCGCGTGATAATCCTCGTCGACAACGACCGTCATCGCATCGTAGCGGCAGGCGAGCGGGAAGGGCAGGGAGAAGCGATTTTTAGCGATGCTGCGCGCGGTTTTGTCGACGATCTCGGTTTCGAAAATCACCACGTCATTGATGAATTTATAGAAGCTTTGCACCAGCACGAAGTCGCGCCATTGCGGGCAGTGCTTGAGAAAGGTGGCACTCAACACCAGAGGCTGACGGCACAGGGGGAAGATGAGTTTGTCGTCGTCTTCCAACATCCGCCGGGGGCGTGTGCGGATGGTTGCGCGACGCTCCCAGTCGTCGGCAAAGGATTGGTAATGAGCGGCGTTCACGGACGTACCTCTTGCATCGAGGCCAGTACGTCGTCCCAGAGGGTAATACGACTCTGCACGGCGCCCAGGGCGGCGTTATCGGCCTGTTGCTGACGGCTGGGGTCTGCGTCGACCAGGCGCTGTAGCAACCGTTGCGCCGCGGGCTCGTGATCATCGCTGTCTATTTCGATATGGCGGCTGAGGTAGTGACATAGCGTAGGGGCCTGCCGACCTATGAAAGCATGGCTATGCAAAAGCCTTTCGAACATTGACGGAATCACACACTCTCGGCCATGCAGGAACGCCGCCGCCACACAGTGGGTCGGAGCGCTCAGGGCAATTTGTAAGGTGCTGTCGACGAAGCGGGCCACGCCCTGGGGCGCATCGATCATCTGCAAGGCTGCGCTTACCTCCACTCCCTGGCTTTGCAGGTCGATAAAGCGAGTGATTGCGACCGTGCTGGCGCCCACTTCCGTCATTGCGTCCAAGTACAGCTCGAAGTGGCTGCAATAGCCCCGCGTCGGGTGCTCGTCCGACTCTTCCGCCAGCACGATTTCATTAATCAGGCGGGCAGCGTGCGGGTCAGTGGAGGGGAGCCAGGGCAACTGCATGCAAGTGAGGTCCTTTTGCAGGCGTTTGGTCAGGCTCATGAAATCCCAGACAGCAAATACATGGTGTTTCATGAAGTGTTGTAACTTGCCGAGGCTGGTTATTTCTATAAATAACGGATGATCAAAAAGTTGTCGTTTTTTTTGCGCGAGTGAATGTGGGTACATGGTTGACGCCTATGAGTTGTTGCGAGTGCTCTAAAAGCAGTGTTGAAATATTATAGTTGTGAGTGCGAGAGTAACTTGAGCGCGCCCACGCGCACGGCGAGGCCCTTGCACTAGGCAGACGCAGTGGATGGAAAGGTGTGTCTTGCTGGGAAAAGATAATAAGCTGATTGAATGTTTGAACCGGTATACAAATGTATTAGATGTTTTTCCCGATATTTATGTGTGTGGTGATTGCCCAGCTATACGTGGGATTTTGCTGCGCGCTGAGTCGGCTTTAATTATGATTTGGTTCTTTGTTTTTTCTGATGGAGCAACAATCCCTGATAAGAAAGTTGCTACATCACCTAAGGATCAAGGGCAAAAGCGAAAAAACCTACTGAGTGGGGTTTTTTTCGGCGCTCTCAAGGCCGCTGAGGTAGGTCGCGATCACCTCCATGCCTCGCATCAAGTGGTTACGCAGCGTCAGGATGCTCTCCTCGACCTTCTTCTGCGCTACCAGGCTCAGCAGTTCGCGGTGATCCTCCTGGGAAGTCTCCCCCAGCCCCATCGCCTCAAGGTTGAAGCGCAGGAAGCGCTCCTCCTCATTCAATCCGTGCTCGACCAAAGTGAGCAGCCGCTGGTTGGGCGCCTTGCCGTACAACACCATGTGAAACAGGCGATTGAGCCGACCAATCTCGGTGTAGTCTTTCTCGCTTTCCAGTGCGTTGATACAGGCCTCGGCTTGAGCAAGGTCCGCGTCGGTGAGCAACGGAATCGACAGGCGCAGGGCCTCGGACTCCAGCAACATGCGCAGGGCATAGGTCTCGGCCGAATTGTCCTCGATCAAGGGAGCAACGACGGCACCCTTGTGAGTCACCACATGCAACAAGGATTGCGCCTCCAGCTGGCGCAACGCTTCGCGTACCGGCATGCGACTGACGCCGAACAGGCTGGCCAGTTCTTGCTGGCGCATGGCGGTGCCACAGGGCAATCGCCCATCAAGGATGGCATTACGCAACGTTTCTTCGATAACGGAGCGCGCAAGATGGGCGGGAATAGGCCCGCTGATTTTGATGCTGCTTAATGGGTTCGGCTTCTGCGTCACGGTTGCGCTATCCTCCTTTCTTGAATAATAGTCTGGCTAATTGGATCCAAAGAACACTAAAGATGGGCCAGGTGCTTGTCAAATAGCCAAAGTTTCCGTTTGTAAGTGCTTACACAGCATACTTTGTGTCTCTCACAAGGGCGGTTATAAAAACGCCGCCTCCTGCGATGATTGCACTGTGCCATTGTTTTTTGTAGGGCCAGGCTTCACCATCCCTGGAAATTCCGTCTCTTTCACGGACTGAACATTTTGGCGGTAAGTTTTAATCCCTATCGACTGCTTTGCTGGCTTTTATCAGCAACTTTACTGGCCGGCCTGATGCTCGGCGGGCTGCGTGCCGATTGGGATTTCTCGCAAATCAGCCGCAAGGCTACCGCCGTCTACGGGCCTTTGGGTCAAGGCCAGCAGCGTATCGACGCCTGGCAGCGGTTATTGGTGAGCGAAAAACAGGTCAGCGAGCAGGAGCAGCTCAAGGTCGTCAATTTGTTCTTCAACAAGCAAATGACCTACGTGGAAGACATCGATCTCTGGCACGTTGTGGATTACTGGGAGACGCCCGTCGAGGCACTCTGGAAAGGTGCTGGTGACTGTGAAGACTACGCCATCGCAAAATATTTCAGTTTGCGTCACCTGGGCGTGTCCAGCGACAAGTTGCGCATTACCTACGTCAAGGCCCTGCGGCAGAATCGGGCGCACATGGTCCTGACTTATTATTCGAGCCCCGACGCCGTCCCACTGGTGCTCGACAGCCTGATGGATGAGATCCTGCCGGCTACCCGTCGCACCGACCTGGTCCCGGTGTACTCATTCAACGCCGAGGGGTTGTACTTGCCTGGTGCCAAAGGCAGCAAAAAAGTCGGTGATACCAAACGCTTGTCGCGCTGGCAGGATGTGTTGAGAAAAATGCGTGCGGAAGGCTTCCCAGCCGAGCCTGCCAACTAGGAGTAACTGATCGGATGTCTCTGTTCAAACAGCTATTGATCGCAATCTGTCTGTTCCTGGTGGTCGCCTTCAGCGGCAGCTTCATGGTCAGCCTGGAAAGCTCGCGCACCCAATACGTCAACCAATTGCGCTCCCACGCCCAGGATGCCGCGACGGCATTGGCGCTGTCGCTCACCCCGAATATCGATGACCCAGCCATGGTGGAGCTGTTGGTCAGCTCGATCTTCGACAGCGGTTACTATGCCAGCATCCGCGTCGTGGACCTGGCCACCGACAAAACCATCGTCGAGCGTAGCGGTATTCCCGACAACAACGGCGTGCCCAACTGGTTCGTCAAGCTGATCGGACTGGAGCCGGCGGGCGGTGATGCCCTGGTCAGCCGTGGCTGGGAACAGGCCGCACGGGTAGAAGTGGTCAGCCATCCGATGTTCGCCCTGGCCAAGCTCTGGCAAAGCGCCCTGGGTAGCCTGGGCTGGTTGCTCTTGTGCGGTGCGGTCAGCGTGGTGCTCGGTGGGCTGCTGCTGCGCCGGCAATTGAAGCCGTTGGACTATATGGTCAAACAGTCCCACGCCATTGCCCGCCGTGAGTTCCTCAGCCTGCCTGACTTGCCCCGCACGCCTGAACTGCGGCGGGTGGTGCAGGCCATGAACCAGATGGTGGAAAAGCTCAAGGCGCTGTTCCAGGAGCAGGCCGAGCGTAGCGAAAAACTGCGCACCGAATCCTATCAGGACAACCTCACCGGCCTCGCCAACCGCCGTTATTTCGAGATGCAGCTCAACGCCCGCGTCAGTAACCCGGAAGAGACCAACTCCGGCTACCTTCTGCTGCTGCGGGTCAAGGACCTGGCCGGCCTCAACCAGCGCCTGGGTGGCCAGCGCACCGACCAGTTACTGCAAGCGGTTGGCGAACAACTACTGCGCCAGTGCGCGCCGTACCCGGAAACCCATAACCTCGTCACCCGTATTCGTGGCGGTGAGTTCGCCGTGCTGGCGCCGGGGTTGATGCGTGAAGAAGCGATGCAGCTGGCGCAAAACCTGGAAAGCACTTTGCTCAGCCTGCAAGCGACCGGCGCCAGTGACGTTACGCCGGTCGCCTATATCGGCCTGGCGCCGTTCAGCCATGGCGACGCGCCCCAAGCCCTGCTGACCCTGGCCGATCAGGCCCTGGCCCAGGCCCAAGCGCAGGGCGACACCAGTTGGGTGTGCCTGGACCGCAGCGCCGCCGCCAGCGTGGGAGACGATCACCATGCTTGGCACACCTTGTTGGACCAGGCCCTGACCCAGCAGCGCTTCCAGCTGTACTTCCAGCCGGTTGTCGCCAGCCAGGACCCGCAATTGGTCTTGCATTACAAAGTACTGTCGCGCTTGCAGGACGAAGACGGCCACACCATACCGGCCGGGCGCTTCCTGCCGTGGCTTGAGCGCTTTGGTTGGTCAGCCCGCCTGGACCGCCTGATGCTGGAGCAGGTGCTCAAGCAGATGGCCAGCCACACCGAGAACCTGGCGCTGAATCTTTCGGCCGCGACCTTGCAAGATACCCAGGCCCTGAACCGCGTTTATGACCTGCTACGCCAGCACAGCAACCTGGGCCCGCGCCTCACCCTGGAGATTGGTGAGGAGCAACTGCCTGAGCAGCCCGTGCTGGAACAGATGACCCAGCGCCTGCGCGAACTGGGCTTCTCCCTCAGCCTGCAACGTTTCGGTGGGCGGTTCAGCATGATCGGCAACCTGGCGCGCCTGGGCCTGGCGTACCTGAAGATCGACGGCAGCTACATTCGCGCCATCGACCAGGAAAGCGACAAGCGCCTGTTTATCGAGGCCATCCAGCGAGCGGCCCATAGCATCGACCTGCCGTTGATTGCCGAACGTGTAGAGACCGAGGGCGAACTGAAGGTGATTCGTGAGATGGGGATTTTCGGCGTGCAGGGCCAACTGTTTGGCGAGCCCGCGCCCTGGAAATAATTCACCTG
>NZ_BCBO01000173.1:0-8904 GCF_001320835.1 Pseudomonas sp. NBRC 111138
TAGGAGCGGTTGGATTAAATCAATCCTTTCTCGTCATCATCGATCAACTGGCTCAACCCACCCAACGCTTCCCTCGCCTGGTTACGGTCCATCAACTTGGCCTGGGCTGCCGGCGGCAGGTCGGTCACGCTGATCACCCCCTTGCGGGTCAGCACCTGGATCAAGTCATCCAGCACCCGGATCATCTCAAAGTCGCTCTGCTTGAGCTGGGCCAGGCTGGTTTCCACCACTTCGTTGGCGTACCAGGCCTGTATCTCATGGTGATCGGCCGGCAGGGTTTCAGTGGATTCGGTAAAGGCAGCGGCCTCTACGCGAACCAGCGCGCCCTGTGCATCACGTTGCACGTAAAACATAACAACCCCTCGAAAATGCGCCACAGGCGTTCAACAGCATAGGTCAACGCTGCGTGTATGGGCGTGAGTATGCGATGCGCCGTCCGCCAGGGCCAGCGACCCGTAGGCCAAAAAATCGGCCGCCTGGAAGGGCGGCCGATCAATCGCGTCTTAGGTGTGATCGATCTTGATGGTCGGGTCGGCACCACTGATCAGCGAGTTGATGCTGGTGTGGGACCAATCGTTGCCTTCCAGTTTGATCGTCACATCAGCATTGGCCAGGCCACCGGCGGCGTTGAGCTTGCCTTCACTGCTCACTTGCAGGGTCGACACACCTTCTACCGTGGTGATCTTGAGGTAATTGTCGATGGTGCTGTCGGTTTCACCTTTCAACAAATCGCGCAGGTCAATGCGGTCGCCTTCGGACGCCTTGAAGTCCTTGATCACATCGTTGCCGATGTCGCCCGCCTTCCACACGAAGGTGTCGGCCCCCGAGCCACCGATCAGGATGTCGTTGCCCTGGCCGCCAATCAACGTGTCGTTACCCGTGCCACCCAGCAGGATGTCATTGCCTTTGCCGCCGTCCAGAAGGTCGTTGCCGCCCTGGCCGAACAGGATGTCATCGCCAGCCCCGCCCAACAGTGTATCGCCGGCATCTTTGGCGCCGGAGACGTCGAAGTCCACATAGTGCTCGGTGACGTACTGGTGAACGTTAGAGGCAGTCACTGCCGAGACAGCCACGCCGGTCTTCTGTGCGACAAAGGCCTGCAGCGCGTTGTAACCCTCGCCATTGATCCCGCTGAAGCTCACCAGGTCGCCGAAGAGGATGTCGTTGCCGTCGCCACCGCTGACGGTGTCCGCGCCCGGCAACGTCGCCTCTGTGTGGCCGAGGATAGCGTTGGCCAGGTCCTTCGGATCGATGTTGGCCTGTGGCTTGCCATCGCTGTCGTACGGTGCCAACTGATTCAGGCTGACCCCACTGTTGAGGCCGATGGCTTCTACGCCACCTGTGGACAGACCTTTAAGCAGTGCGAACGCGCTGTTGGAGTTGAGGGTGGTGGAGTAGTCGGTATCGTAGCCGAGGCCGCCTTGCACCGATATTTCATAGGTGCCATCCCCTTGGGCGTGGATGATTCCCTTGTTGTACCCCCAGCCGTAAGACCAGAGGGTTACCTTGCCGGCAGAGTTGATATCAAGGTAGTTATTCGAATCGATGTTGATCCGGGTGGCGGTACCTATGGTGTAGTTGTTCATGGTGACGACATCATCGAGCCTGACGTTGCCGTACAAGTATGGGTTGGTCTGCTCGGACGCTTGGTAAAACGTCGGCTGACCATCGGTGATGAAGTACGTTGTATTGATAGCGCCAGTGTTGCCAGTCGCCTGGGCACTCTTGAAGAAGTTGGCCGCGGCCTTGAACACGTCTTCGTAGTTGGTCCCGCCGGTAGACACCATGGAATCCAGGACTTTCTGCAGCGAGTCCAATGCACCTGGGTCTTTCAGGTTGACTGTCACCGTGCGATTGACCTGGTCGCTGAAATCCGCCAGGAAGATATTCACAGTGCCAGAAGTGCTGGCGCCGATACTGTTTTTCAGCGAGTTGAACGTGGTGGTCAGCGAGGTTTTTGCCGCTGCTATCGAGTCCGCACCCATACTGCCCGATGTATCGATCATGAACGCGATGTTGTAGTTCTTGCCCTGCACCACGTTCAAGCCGGCGACGTCGGCCACGACAATGTCGTTGCCATCGCTGCCATTGATGGTGTCGCTGCCCGAGGTGCCGGTGACCGAATTGTAGGTCGCTGGGTGCACCGTGACGGGCAATTGCGCGGTGGTGGTCGCTGAACCGCCGATGCTCTCGGTGGACGTCGAAGTGACCGTCAGGTTGAACTGACCGCTGTAGTAGGTCGGCGGCTTGATGGTCAGGGTGTTCAGGTCCCAGCCCGTGACATTCACTTCGCCCACGGTTTTACCCGCAGTAAAGGTGTGCCCAGACGCGTCGGTCAGTACCGAGCCTGCCGGAATGCCGCTGATCTTCACGCTCAGGGTTTCGGAGCCGTCGGTGTCGGTCAGCGCGGTGGTGACCTTGGACAATTTGACCGTGCCGTTTTCCTGGCCTTCGTTGAGCTTGTAGCCCACGTAGTAACCGTCACCGTTGCTGCCATGCAGGTCGGATACGGTGACGCCGGCGTTGGTCAGGTCGGTAAGGCCGGTGTACAGCGGCACGGTGCTGGTGCTCAGGTTCTGCACCGCCCCGCCGTTGACCGACAGGTTGACGTCAAAGCTGCCAGGCCCCGCTTGGTTGGCCTGGTAGATCTCAAGGCTGTAGTAACCAGTGGTCGTTGGCGTGAACGAGCCGCTGAACTTGCCGCTGTTGGTACCCCACAAACCGCTCGCAACGTCTTTACCGCCAACGTTGACCACCACGCTGTCATCCGCGATACCGCTGAAGGTGTAGCTCTTGCCCGCTTCCATGTAGATCAGGCCGGAGATCTTGGAACCAGAGCCAGCGGCCACGTTGTCGACGGACTCGACGTTGGTCACCACAGAGGTGCTGTTGGGTGTGCCCGCGTTATCGATGGCTTTTTTCAGCACGTCCGGTGCAGCACCGTTGCCGTTGTTGCCGAGGCCGGCGATGCTGTTCCAGCCCTGTTTGACCAGGCCGGTCGAGGCAACGTTGTTGTCGGCCACGCTCAGGGTCGGTGCGTCGGCCACTGGGGTGATATCGACTTTCACCGTAGCGCTGGTGCCCAGGTCCTTGCCATCGGTTGGCTGGAACTTGAACTGCGCGTAATCCGCCTGCTTGTTACCCACGCCAGTGCCGCCGTAACCGTCGGCGCCGGACTCGTTGGCGTTCGGCATAAAGCGCAGTTGGCCGCCATCGATCTGGGCCTTGGTAAAGGTCTGGCCGCTGGTCACGTTGGTCCAGGTGCTGCCGTCCGCCGCAAGGTATTGCAGCTTGCCGGCTACTGGCAGGTCGGTGATTTTCACCCCGAGGCTGGCTTGTGGCGAGTCCACATCGCTCACGCCGAAGTTGGCCCAGGTCAGGGCCAGCGCCGTGTCTTCCGTACCGGTCACAGCACCGCCAGTGGCCACTGGTGCATCGTTGACCGCTACCACGTTGACGGTGGTGGTGGCCACGTTGGAGTAGTTGCCGCCATCGGTCACCGTCACGGTGATGGTGCGCGGTGTGGTGCTCGGGTCGTGGCTGTTGTTGGTGAACGTGATGTTCTGGATACGTTGCATGTAGTCAGCCAGCGTTGCGCTGCCGGACAACGTCAGGGTAATAGTGCCCGTCTGGTTGTTGGTGCTGACGCTGATGCCATTCACGCTATTGCCCAGGTTCAGGGCATCACCGGCCTGTGCGTTGGTCAGCGTGACCGTCGCGCCCGTCAGCAGTGTGCTGTCTGGGTCAGTGATCTTGATATCCGTATCGGCGATCGACACGCCCGGCCCGGCGGTACCCTCGGTAAATGTCGTCTTGTAATCGGCACCCGTGGCGCCGCTGGAGTTGTTGGCATCCAGGTCGATCACCGGCGGCGCATCGTTGTCGAGGATGTTGGTGGTGACGGTGCCTTTGTCGATCACCAGGTTCTCGAAGTTGCCTCCGGTGACCTTGTCGATGGTGATAACGATCTGTTCCGTAGGCTCGGTGATCTTGTCGTCGAGCGTGCGGATATCAAACGGCACGCTGCTGGAGCCTGCCGGGATCTTCACGGTGTACACGCCGGTGAAGTCCGAACCGTCAGTGGCGGTGCCGCTGTATTTGAGCGTCACGGTTACGTCGGTTTGCGGCGGGTTGGTCAAGGTCAGGGTGTAGTGGGCTGTGCCACCTTCAGTGACCGAGCCATCGCCCGTTATGCTGATTTTGGTATCCGTCACTACATCCGTGACCTTGGTGACCGCGGGGCTGGCGTCAACAATCAGATGCTCGTACTTGTCGCCACCGCTGACCACGCCGGTGATCTTGGCGCTGACATCATTGGCGCCGACATAGGCATCGTTCGGTGCGGTAGCTGTCGTGAAGCTGGTGGACTTGCCACTGCCGATGGTGATGGTCGAGCCGTTATCCAGCCTTACCACCAAGTCGGAGCCCACGTTGTTCACGGCCGCGCCGTTCTTGTCGACCAGGGACGCGGTGTAGACGATCTGCCCGCCTTCGCTGACCGAACCGGTGGCCTTGAGTACCACGGTCACGTCGTCGATGGTGTCGTTGATGGTGGTCGTGGCGCCCGCAGGTGTGATGGTCACACCCTCGAAATTGCCGCCGGTGGTGCCGGTGATCTTGACGGTCTGGGTGCTCTTGTCGATGAACACGTCATCGGTAGGCGCCGGGACGGTCACCGTGCCCATGGTCTCACCTTGCTTGATGGTGATGCTCGAACCGTTGTCGAGCTGGACCAGCATGTCGCTGCCGGCCTTGTTGCTCAAGGTGGCGGTGTAGGTGATCTGGCCGCCTTCGTTGACCGCGGTCGGGGCAGTCAAGGTGACGGTGGTCAGGTCGGTGGAGCCTGGTGTGTCGGTGACGGTGGTGTTCACCGCCGTCGTGCCCGGCACGAGGTTCTCGAAATGCTCGCCACCGGTCACGCCTTTGATGGCGGTGGTGACGGTTTGGTCGCCTTTGTAGACGTCGTTTGGCGCTACGGTGGTGATGGAACCGCTCGACTGATTCACACCGATGGTGATGGTTTTGCCATTGTCCAAGGTGACGGTCAGCGGATTGGTGATGTTGGTCACCGCTGCGCCGTTTTTATCCACAAGGCTGGCGGTGTAGACGATGTTGCCGCCTTCGCCAACGGTGGTGGTGGCGGTCAGAACTACATCCACCTTGTCGATGGTGTCGTTGATCGTGGTGGTTGCGCCGTTGCCTGCCACTTCCAGTTTTTCGAAGTTGCCGCCGGAAGCGTCGGTGATCTTGACGGTCTGAGTGCTCTTGTCGATGAACACGTCATCGGTAGGCGCAGGCACAGTTACGGTGCCCACGGTCTCGCCAGCCTTGATTGTAATCGACGAGCCGTTGTCCAACTTCAGCGTGACGTCGGTCCCCGCCTTGTTGGACAGCGTGGCGGTGTACGTAATCTGTCCACCTTCGTTAACAGCGTTAGGCGCTGTCAGCGTCACAGTAGTGGTGTTGTCGGTACCCGGTGTGTCCGTGACGGTGGTATTCACCGCCGTCGTGCCAGGCACTAAATTTTCAAAGTGCTCGCCACCGGTTACGCCTTTGATGGCGGTAGTGACAGTTTGGTCGCCTTTGTACACGTCATCAGGAGCAACAACCGAAACGCTACCGCTCGATTGGTTTACGCCGATGGTGATGGTTTTGCCGTTATCCAGGGTCACGGTCAGCGGATTGGTGATGTTGGTCACCGATGCGCCATTTTTATCCACAAGGCTGGCCGTGTAGACGATGTTGCCGCCTTCACCCACGGTAGTGGTGGCGGTCAGAACTACATCCACCTTGTCGATGGTGTCGTTGATCGTGGTGGTGGCGCCGTTGCCTGCAACTTCCAGTTTTTCGAAGTTGCCGCCGGAAGCGTCAGTGATTTTGACGGTCTGCGTGCTCTTATCGATAAACACGTCATCGGTCGGCGCAGGCACGGTTACGGTACCAACAGTTTCGCCAGCCTTGATGGTGATGCTTGAACCGTTGTCGAGTTTCAGCGTGACGTCAGTGCCCGCTTTGTTGGACAGCGTGGCGGTGTACGTGATCTGGCCACCTTCGTTAACAGCACTTGGCGCAGTCAAGGTGACAGTCGTGGTGTTATCGGTGCCCGGTGTATCAGTAACGGTGGTGTTAACCGGGGTAGTACCTGGAACCAGATTTTCGAAGTGCTCGCCGCCGGTCACGCCTTTGATAGCAGTGGTGACGGTCTGGTCGCCCTTGTACACGTCATCAGGAGCAACAACCGAAACGCTACCGCTCGATTGGTTTACGCCGATGGTGATGGTTTTGCCGTTATCCAGGGTCACGGTCAGCGGATTGGTGATGTTGGTCACCGGTGCGCCATTTTTATCCACAAGGCTGGCCGTGTAGACGATGTTGCCGCCTTCACCCACGGTAGTGGTGGCGGTCAGAACTACATCCACCTTGTCGATGGTGTCGTTGATCGTGGTGGTGGCGCCGTTGCCTGCTACTTCGAGTTTTTCGAAGTTGCCTCCGGAAGCATCAGTAATCTTTACGGTCTGAGTGCTCTTGTCGATGAACACGTCATCAGTAGGGGCGGGCACGGTCACAGTACCGACGGTCTCGCCAGCTTTGATAGTGATCGACGAGCCGTTATCCAGCTTCAAGGTGACATCAGTACCGGCCTTGTTGCTCAAGGTCGCGGTGTAGGTGATCTGGCCGCCTTCGTTAACGGCACTTGGCGCAGTCAGCGTAACCGTGGTGGTGTTATCGGTACCCGGTGTGTCCGTAACGGTGGTGTTCACCGCGGTAGTGCCAGGGACCAGATTTTCGAAATGCTCGCCGCCGGTCACACCCTTGATAGCGGTGGTGACAGTTTGGTCGCCCTTGTACACATCATCAGGAGCAAGAACCGAAACGCTACCGCTCGATTGGTTTACGCCGATGGTGATGGTTTTACCGTTGTCCAAGGTAACGGTCAGCGGATTGGTGATGTTGGTCACCGGTGCGCCGTTTTTATCCACAAGGCTGGCGGTGTAGACGATATTGCCGCCTTCGCCAACGGTGGTGGTCGCGGTCAGGACTACATCGACCTTGTCGATGGTGTCGTTGATCGTGGTGGTCGCGCCGTTACCTGCAACTTCCAGTTTTTCGAAGTTGCCGCCGGTGGTTTCGGTGATCTTGACCGTTTGGGTGCTCTTGTCGATGAACACGTCATCGGTAGGCGCGGGTACGGTTACGGTGCCAACAGTGTCGCCAGCCTTGATCGTGATCGATGAGCCGTTATCCAGCTTCAGGGTGACGTCAGTGCCAGCCTTGTTGCTCAAGGTCGCGGTGTAGGTAATCTGACCACCTTCGTTAACCGCACTTGGCGCAGTCAGGGTGACAGTCGTTGTGTTGTCGGTACCGGGGGTATCGGTGACAGTGGTGTTCACTGCGGTAGTGCCAGGGACCAAGTTTTCAAAGTGCTCGCCGCCAGTCACGCTTTTGATAGCCGTGGTGACGGTTTGGTCGCCCTTATACACATCGTCAGGAGCAAGAACCGAAACGCTACCGCTCGATTGGTTTACGCCGATGGTGATGGTTTTACCGTTGTCCAAGGTAACGGTCAGCGGATTGGTGATGTTGGTCACCGGTGCGCCGTTTTTATCCACAAGGCTGGCGGTGTAGACGATATTGCCGCCTTCGCCAACGGTGGTGGTCGCGGTCAGGACTACATCGACCTTGTCGATGGTGTCGTTGATTGTGGTGGTTGCGCCATTCCCTGCGACTTCCAGTTTTTCGAAGTTGCCGCCGGTGGTTTCGGTGATCTTGACCGTTTGGGTGCTCTTGTCGATGAACACGTCATCGGTAGGCGCAGGGACAGTCACGGTGCCAACCGTGTCGCCAGCCTTGATAGTGATCGACGAGCCGTTATCCAGCTTCAAGGTGACATCAGTACCGGCCTTGTTGCTCAAGGTCGCGGTGTAGGTGATCTGGCCGCCTTCGTTAACCGCACTTGGCGCAGTCAGCGTAACCGTGGTGGTGTTATCGGTACCCGGTGTGTCCGTAACGGTGGTGTTCACCGCGGTAGTGCCAGGGACCAGATTTTCGAAATGCTCGCCGCCGGTCACACCCTTGATAGCGGTGGTGACAGTTTGGTCGCCCTTGTACACATCATCAGGAGCAAGAACCGAAACGCTACCGCTCGATTGGTTTACGCCGATGGTGATGGTCTTGCCGTTGTCCAGAGTCACGGTGAGCGGATTGGTGATGTTGGTCACCGGTGCGCCGTTTTTATCCACAAGGCTGGCGGTGTAGACGATATTGCCGCCTTCGCCAACGGTGGTGGTCGCGGTCAGGACTACATCAACCTTGTCGATGGTGTCGTTGATTGTGGTGGTTGCGCCATTCCCTGCGACTTCCAGTTTTTCGAAGTTGCCACCAGTGGTCTCGGTGATCTGAACGGTCTGCGTGCTCTTGTCGATGAACACGTCATCGGTAGGCGCAGGCACGGTTACGGTGCCAACGGTGTCGCCAGCCTTGATGGTGATGCTTGAACCGTTGTCGAGCTTCAGTGTTACGTCAGTGCCCGCTTTGTTGGACAGCGTGGCGGTGTACGTAATCTGCCCACCTTCGTTTGCCTCAGCCGGAGCCGTCAACGTAACGGTGGTGGTGTTATCGGTGCCAGGGTTATCGGTGACAGTAGTGTTCACTGCCGTCGTGCCAGGGACCAGGTTTTCGAAGTGCTCGCCGCCGGTCACGCTTTTGATGGCGGTAGTGACAGTTTGATCGCCTTTGTACACATCATCCGGCGCGATGGTGGTGATAGAGCCACTCGACTGATTCACACCAATGGTGATGGTCTTGCCGTTATCGAGGGTGACGGTCAGCGGATTGATGATGTTAGTCACCGGTGCGCCGTTTTTATCCACAAGGCTGGCGGTGTAGACGATGTTGCCGCCTTCA
>NZ_BCBO01000174.1:0-17030 GCF_001320835.1 Pseudomonas sp. NBRC 111138
AACATGATTGAGTGGTGGATATGTATGAACATACCGCCTGACGAGGTCAACAAAATCGCCCGGTTCCGCGAACTCAATGATGCTCAAAAAGCGCTGATGCTTTCAGCTCGTAAGAAGCCAGGGAAATTCACGGAGGGGTCCTGGGACTCTCAACAGCAACTGAATGCTGATAGCCGCCTCCTCACCGATGAAGCGTATCGACATCGACCTCAACCGACATGCCCGGGCGCAGCGAAGACTCGAAAGGCTGGTCCGGATCAACAGATATGCGCACCCCGATACGCTGCGGTACCTTGACGAAATTGCCCGTTGCATTGTCCGGCTTGAGCACCGCGAATTCCGAGCCCGTCGCTGGTGAGAGCCGCTCGACATGCCCCTTTAGCGTCGCCCCTCCTAACGCATCAATCCTGAGCGTCGCGATCTGCCCGGGCGCAATAGCCTTAGTCTGCGCCTCCTTGTAGTTCGCGACTATCCAGTGATCAGCGGGCACTACCGACATCAATTGTGTACCGTGGGTCACGAATTGGCCCAACCGCACGCCCACTTCTCCGAGCACGCCATCCTCCGGCGCCTGGATGACCGTGTGATTAAGATCAATCTGAGCCGCACGCAGTTTTGCCTGTGCCACCCGCACCTGGGCTTCCAGACCTTCACGGCCGACATCCACGGTACGCAACTCCTCCCGAGCAATCGACTCTTGCGCACCCGCCTGCTGTACCTCGGCCTGGGCTTGACTGAAATCGGCTCGTGCCTGGTCGCGCTCGCGCGTAGAAATGGCGCCATCCATGACCAACGCGTTTGCGCGCTGCATGTCAGCGCGGGCACGCAATAAGCGCGCCTGCGCACTGGCCATAGCTGCAACTTGACTCTCGATGCCCGCCATGCGAGCAGCGTGCGCCTGCTGGTTGTTGGAGAGGTCGGCATTGGCGACGCCAAGATTGGCCGTCGCCTCATCTACCTGCGCCTGATAGACCTCATCGTCAATACGCACAAGGACCTCGCCTCGCTTGACCTGCGCGAAATCTTGCCCGGCCACCTGGACGATATAGCCGCTGACCTGAGGGGCAATCACCGTGGTTCTCCCCCTCACATAGGCGTTATCTGTCTGTTGCAGACCTGCGTCAAAAGGCGGCAACTTCCAGATGTACAGGACGATCGTAATAACGCCAATCGCAGCCAGCACCATGATGATGCCTTGCAAACGGCCACGGGGCGGGGGCGACCAATGAGAAGCAGTGTGTTCAACATCCGATGGAGCAGTCATGGAATCAGTCATTTACGTTCTCAGGCTCGCGACGGATGCGCGAGAGGAAAAAAGCCGACATCTGCAGATAAAACACATACATCGCGGTGCCAAAAGCCAGCACTGACACGATGCGAAAGACGTCATTGAATGCCAGTACGCTAGCCTGTTGCTGCAACGCTTGTCCTAGCAGCTTGCTGCCCTGTTTCTGACGCTGTTCCGGGTCGGCTATATGACTCGAAAGCAACGCCTCGCCAATGCCGAGGCGCGCTACGACAAGAGGATTGGTGATCGGCGTACTGTCCGCCAGGCTAGCGATATGGGACTGGGTTCTGATGAACTCGTAGCTGCCCATTACAGCCGACCCTGCCAGGCTACCGATACTCTGGCTCGCCCCGTACAGGACCACGAGCGTGATCATGTACTGAGGTCCCTTCGCGAACAGTTTGAGAAAGCCAAAGATCAAGGCAGGCCCGATGAACAGCGTCGCACCGAACCCAATCAAACACTGGCTCAGGTACAGTTGCGGCGCACGCGTGAGGCTGGTGGATTGCGAGTCCAGATACGCTCCCGTTGCGATAAACAACGCCGCGACCATGACCTGCCAGGGGATACGTTTGGGCGACAACGTCAGGCAAGCGACGACGATCCCCATCAGCATCGACACCAGTACGCACGCAAACAGGACACGCAACTGATCGTTATTGAGCCCGCCCATTGATAGCAAACCTACCGAGCCGAAAGTCTGCTCGGCCAGCGATAGCCGAACCAGCAGCGCAATCGCAACAAAACGCATCAAGTCGAAACTGCCCAGCCATTCCAATTGCAACAGCGGCTGACGCCGACGTCGTTCAATGAACACCACCGTCACCAGCAACGAGATAGCCGCCACCAGCATCCAGCCGAGAAAGGGCGCGTCGGTCCACCAATAGCTCCGGCCGAGGCCAAGCACACCGGCAAACAGCAGGAAGGATGAAACCAGCAATACAATCACCACTGCGTCCGAGGCAGAAAACACGCTGGCCCTATCACTGCGTGGCAAAGGCACCGCCAACGTCACACCCAACACCGCCATACCAATGCCCAGATTCAACAAGTGCAGCCCCAGCCAATGTTCCGAGGCGAGAAATTCCACGGGAATCATGCGCGCCACCGGCGATCCTATCTGGGTAAGCCCTACGCTGATAATCAGGGCCATCGGCTGGGCCGATGGGGCTAGGGCCTGCATCAGATAATAGGTACTCAAGGCGATCAACGTCGCGCACATCAAGCCGTTGATCGCCGTGGCAATGACCGCAGTTGTCAGAGTGGGCCACAGTAACTGCAGCACGCAGGCAGCGATGTAGGTACCGACAATGCTTGCCGTAACCAAAGGGATTCCGAACTGCATCCGGGCCTTGACCAAGGTCAGGTTGGCGCTGGCATTGATCGCCAAAAAAACTGCCACCAACCATGAGACCTGAGCCGTGTACTCGCCAATAGAGCCAGAGATTACGCCTAGATTGCTCGCCACCAGGCCGTTGCACAGCGTCGTGCAGGTTCCGAGGAATAAGCCTACGACAAAATAGATGGCACGCCTGGCCGGCGACAGCTTGGGCTTATAAGGACTGCCCGCCATCGCCGGTTTCTCGTCAGCTTTGAACACGTATTCAGCGCTGGCCATGTGCAGGTAACGCCTTCTTTTGCTGTCGCTGCAGACGCTTCACGGTTGGGATGTCGGCAGGCTGAAGGCCATTACATAGTCACCGGTGTCGGGAGAATGCGCTGCCCCGCCTACGGAAATGACAACGTACTGTTTGCCCGTCGTCGGCGAGACGTAGGAAATCGGCGTGGCGCTGGAGCCGACCGGTAATTCATGCTCCCAGACGAGTTTGCCACTTTGCCCGTCGTATGCCCGGATGTAGTAGTCCTGATAACCCGCAAAGAATACGAGGCCGCCAGCCGTGGTCATCGTTCCTGCATAAGTTGGCATGCCCATGGGCATAGGCAGGTGTGATGCGATACCCAGTGGCCCCAATCGCTCTGTGGTGCCAGCCGGCACTTGCCAGGCTACCTTGTGCGTATTCAGATCGACCGCTGTGACGGTCCCATAGGGTGGCTGGTTGCACGGAACCCCTAGGGATGACATCCAGATATAGATGGCTTGACCGTAAGGTGTTTTCAACTGCGGTGACGGCCCATGTCCGCTCACCTCGATCTGGTGGGTTTTTGTCCAAGTATTGAACTCATCACGAGGCATCAACCAAAAGACGTTCGGTACCCGAATATCGTTCATGTAAGCCAGATGATTAACGGGGTCGTAGGAGACGCTGCCCCAGTTCAATCCTCCTGCATTGCCCGGCTGATCCAGTGCCTTGGTCAGACCGATCGGCGTGAAATCACCCTCATAGCGCAGTTGCTTGAAAAGGATGCGGCACATGAGTTGGTCGAACATGGTTGCCCCCCACATCTTCTTCTCGGTGAGGTGTTCGGCACCGATAGTCGGCATCCCTACCGAATAAGGCTGTGTAGGCGAAAGCTTTTCTTCAGGTACCGCACCGGCCGTAGGCACGGGCTTTTCGACGACGTCCGCAATCGGCTCCCCGGTGGCGCGATTTAGCAGGAAAAGCTGGCCACGCTTGGTGGTTTGCAATACCCCGGGGATGGTTCCGCCTTGGCCGTCAGGCAAATCGACCAGCGCGGGTTGAGAAGGCAAGTCGTAGTCCCAGATGTCGTGATGGACGGTCTGGAATTTCCATTTCGGGCGGCCCGTCATGATATCGAGGGCGACAAGGGAAGAGTTGTATTCATCCGAGTGCGGTGGTCGCTCCATGCCGAAAAAGTCCGGCGTGGCATTTCCCAGCGGCGCATAGATAAGACCCAACTGGTCGTCATAGGCAGCGGCGGTCCACATGTTGGGCGTGCCGGGCGTGTAGGTCTGCCCCGCCGGTGGCAAGCCGGTTATGTCCGGGTTGCCCAGGTCCCACGCCCATGCCAGTGCGCCGGTGCGGGCATCAAAGGCGCGGATCACGCCTGATGGCTCACCGCGACTGTAGTTATCAACTACCCAGCCACTGATAATAATGTAGTCGCGCGCCACCAGCGGCGCGGATGTCTGAAAGTAGAACCCAGGCTTAACGTCGCCCATGCCCTGCTTCAGGTCGACGACGCCGTTGCTGCCAAAACCTGGGCACTGCTTGCCGGTCTTGGCGTCTAGTTCGATCAAGCGCGCATCGATGGTGGAATTGACGATTCGTTCCGCACAGACGCCATCAGCCGGCGCCTCCTTAAGTTTGTAGTAACCCAGGCCGCGACAACGGTTCCAGATAGGAGATGCACTATGGGTATCGAATTTCCAACGTTCTATCCCCGTATCTGCATCGATGGCAGCAATGCGATCATCGGGTGTGCAAGTGAACAACGTATCTTCAATTTGCAATGGGGTGTTCGAATCCACGGCGCCATTGCCCAGCCCGATCTTCGCGCCGGTACGATAGGTCCAGGCCAGTTTCAGGTCCTGAACGTTGTCACGGTTGATCTGCGTAAAGGGCGCGTAGCGCGTCCCCGCCGTGGTTCGGCCATATGCGGACCAATTCGAAGGTGTGGTGTTTGTGGCTGCTGCAGTAAAAGGTGTGCCCGCGACAGGCGAGACGACGCCGTGCGGAGTAAAGGCAAACCCGAAAAATACAACTGTCCCTAATAGCGCTAGAACACCAAGGCCACGCATCCGACGCCGCGCGCCCGCAGGCCACCATGAGGATAGTAGGAGCAAGCCGATGCTCGCCACCGATGCAGGTACGAGCAGGCGCGGAAACAGCGCCCAATAGAACGCACCCGATTCCCAAAGCGCCCATGGAATACTTAGCACGGCAACTACTACCAGCAGCCATACTCCACAAACTTGCCTACGCCAAAGCATGACGCCAGCGCTCAGATAGGCCCATCCGGCCAGCACGTAATAAAACGATCCGCCAAGGGTTAAGAGGTAAGCTCCACCTAACAATAGCCCCAGCCCCATCAAGGCAACTAGGCTGGCAAAAATACGATTTATCGAGGTCACAGTTGAACTCCTATACGCTAAATGGCTCTCAGACTTGGTGATGATAGTGTTAGCCTATTAATTTTAGCCATGCCATATGGAGCAACTATACATTGCATAAAAGCAACGCCATGTGGAGCGAATACCACACCTTCCTCGTTGCCGCGGAAACATTGAACTTCAGCCGTGCGGCTGAACGGCTTGGGCAGAACACTTCAAGCATCAGTCGCGCCGTGACCCGGCTGGAGGAGCACCTGGGTCTGCGCTTGTTCAATCGGATGCCCTCTATGCGATTGACGGACCCGGGCGAGCGGCTCTATAGCGAAATCGCGCCCTTGTTCGAAGGCCTTCAAGAGGTCGAAAGCGCGATCAAGTCGGATGATGGAAAAATTAGAGGACGCATCCGGGTCGTCGGATCGCCCGAGGTTGTGCACTGGTTTATCAACCCGGCTATCGCTCGAATGCTGGAAGAACAGCACGAAATTCATTTTGAAGTGGAGGCCAGCACACGCGTGCCAAACCCCCTTGAAGAGCCAGTGGATGTCTACTTCAGTCATCGCCGCGCCGAAGTGATTAACAAGTCGCTGGTTGCTCGGCCAATCTGTTCAATGCCACAAGGGTTATTCGCTTCTCCCCTGTTACTGGCCGGCAGGAAACCTCCGCGTGTACCGGACGATCTCCTGCAATGGCCCTGCCTTGGGCGTCAGGGAGAACCCGAGTGGGAGCTGATCGACCCCCAAGGACATAAACACCTGACGCCGGTGCAAGCTATCCTGCTTGCCACACCGAACGATGCGCGCATGGACCTTACTCTGCGCGGACTTGGCATCGCGCAGTTCAATTTGCCCAGCGCCAATGACGCCGTAGAGAGCGGCAAACTGGTACGTGTTTTACCTGGCTATACCCTCCAGAACATGTCGCTGTATGCTTTTCTACTCTCACGACGCTTGATTCCGCAGGCGGTGCAGATCTTTCTGCGCTATACCACGGAAGAGGCAAAAAAATACTTTCCCGATTGAGCCCTGACTTGATATCGGCTCGTTAGGGCAGATGACGTACGACCTTAATAATCTTATAGCCTCCTATTCGTTGCATAACCGAGTAAAAACACTATGGGCAATTACTTTCATCATGTTCTTATTGGACTATTAGCCCTGCTTCCTATGGCCAATCCTCTAACTAGCATCTCCCTTTTACTAGGCCTTGGAGGAAAGCTGCCTACAGTAGAGCGTAACCGGCAAGTCCTGAAGGCAAGCTTGTATGTAGCTCTGATTATGTTTGTCAGCTTCTACGGAGGCAGCCTGGTAATGCAGGTATTCGGAATATCTGTTCCCGGCTTGAGAATAGCCGGAGGCCTGATCGTTACCTACATCGGTTTCGCCATGCTTTTTCCAGCAACGACACCTGACGAAACGGAGGTTCAGAAAGATTTCCTTTCAGAGAAAGAGAAATCAACCCCACATTTCCGCGATCTGTCATTTGTACCTTTAGCTCTTCCTGGTGCAGCAGGCCCAGGCACGATAGCGTTGCTTATCAGTTCCGCCTCTACCCTGCAGTCGACCTACCAGACCCTGCCACTCGTCATTCACCTTGCAGCCGCAACCGTATTCATCATTACTGCGCTTATTTTCTGGATAGCTTTACGATGTTCGGGGCGAATCATGAAAGTGCTTGGTGAGTCAGGAATCGATGCAATTTCCCGAGTCGTTGGTTTTCTATTGGTTTGTATGGGCGTTCAGTTCGTTATCAATGGTGGTTTTGAATTAGCGTCTACACCTATGCACTGATCATAGTTTTTCATAATAGTGAATTATTAAAGGCCGTTGATACTTCCGCGGCCACATTCGCTAGCAATTTTATCAAATGCCTGGCTCAGCGCTTCACCTCATTACCGACAGAAGAAAGCGCTCCGCGGAGGCATTTCATTATTAACGATCAGTTGGTAGGTCCCGCCCGGCGCCTCACGCATTAGCGTATAGAACAAGGACAGTGACGGCTGGGATCGAGATCGATCAGTAAGGTCCAATGACACGCGTCGGCGCAGAACGCGCCTAGATTGGCGCCAACCGCGGTTTTCCCCGGCCCGCCTTTGGTTGAAACGACTGCAGCGACTTTCATTGGCCTTACCTCTGAATCGAAGGATTAGAGATGGCGTCATGCTAAGCGTCTGGATTGCTGGGTCAAATCCCAAGCAAAAAAAAGCCTGTATTTCTACAGGCTTTTCTCTATCTGGCTCCACGACCTGGACTCGAACCAGGGACCCAATGATTAACAGTCATTTGCTCTACCAACTGAGCTATCGCGGAATGCGCCGTATGTTACTGATTAAAAAGAAGAAGTCAAGCGTCCTCAGAAATTTTCCGCAAATCGTCCCCCTGCTCGCTTGAATACGGCGGTTCCTTGGCCAAATCCAGCCAGGCCCTTGCCGCCGGCGGCAAGTGGGCGCTCGCGCGCCAGGCCAGGGCGATGTGCCAATCGGTATGAGGCTCGTCCAGGGGGATCAAGGCGATGCCGGGATGTTGGTGTTTGTGCGCCAGCATCCTAGGCAGGAAGGCGACGCCCAGCCCGGCGGTGACCAGGTCGACGATAAAGTCTATTTGCCCACTGCGGGCGGTGACTTTGGGTGTCACGCCTTTGCGTTCACAGGCGCTGAGGATCTTGGCATTGAGGGCAAAGCCGGCCTCGAACAGGATGAAGGGTGAGTCGGCCAGGTCGGTGAAGTCGATGCGCTCGCGCTGGGCCAGTGGGTGACCCATGGGCAATACGGCGATCAATGGCTCGTTGCGCACCGGTTGGTAGTCAAAACCTTCATCAACCGGCAGCAGCAAGGCGGCGAGGTCCACCTCCCCTGCTTCCAGGCATTCGCGCAGCCTTTTACTGCCGTACTCGGTCAGTTCGATGTCGATGCCCGGGTAACGGCTGCGGTAAGTGGCGAACATCGCCGCAAACAACACGCCGCACCCTACCGGCGGCAGGCCGATGCGCAGCACGCCGCGCTGGAGGCCGCGCAGGTCGTTGATTTCAGCCATCAAGTCGGTGCGTTCGGCGAGCATCACCAAGGCGCGGCGGTAGGCAATTTCGCCAGCGGCGGTGAGTTCATTCCTGTGGCCGAGACGATTGAGCAACGGCATGCCCAGTTCGTCCTCAAGGGTCTTGACCGCTTTGCTCACGGTGGACTGGGTCAGGGCAACCACTTCCGCCGCCTGGGAGAACCCGCCCTGGCGCACCACTTCGACAAACGCACGCAAGGTTCGCAGGTTCATCAGTATTCCTTTAGTGACTGGATGACAGTGATAAAAGTTGTTTTCATCATGGCATAACTTTGCTTAGGGTGTAGCACTTTGCCCAGGGAGACACTGTTGATGATCATCTCGTCCGCTTCCGATTACCGCGCTGCGGCCAAGCGCAAGTTGCCGCGCTTTCTGTTCGATTACATCGACGGCGGTGCCTACGCCGAGCACACACTGCGCGCCAACAGTTCGGACCTGGCCGAGATCAGCCTGCGCCAACGCATCCTGCGCAATGTCGACGACCTGAGCCTCACCACCCAGCTGTTCGGTACCGAACTGGCGATGCCGGTCATCCTTAGCCCGGTCGGCCTGACCGGCATGTATGCGCGACGCGGTGAAGTGCAAGCAGCCAAGGCGGCGGCCAACAAAAACATCCCTTTTTGCCTGTCGACAGTGTCGGTGTGTTCGATTGAGGAAGTGGCCTCGCAAAGCCCGCAGTCGATCTGGTTCCAGCTGTATGTGCTCAAGGATCGCGGCTTCATGCGCAACGCTCTGGAGCGGGCGCAGGCCGCCGGCGTGACCACCCTGGTATTCACGGTGGATATGCCCACACCCGGCGCACGCTACCGCGATGCGCACTCGGGCATGTCTGGCCCCTACGCAGCGCAGCGACGCATGTTGCAGGCGGTGACCAAGCCGCAGTGGGCCTTCGACGTGGGCTTGATGGGCCGCCCTCACGACCTGGGCAATATTTCCAAATACCTGGGCAAACCCACCCACCTGGAGGACTACATTGGTTGGCTGGCCAACAACTTCGACCCATCCATCAGTTGGAAAGACCTGGAGTGGATCCGCGAGTTCTGGAAAGGCCCGATGATCATCAAGGGCATCCTCGACCCTCAGGATGCCAAGGACGCGGTGAGTTTCGGTGCCGACGGCATCGTGGTCTCCAACCATGGCGGCCGCCAGCTCGACGGGGTGCTGTCCACGGCCAAGGCGTTGCCGCCAATTGCCGAAGCGGTGGGCGATGACTTGACCGTGCTGGTGGACTCCGGCATTCGCTCCGGGCTCGACGTGGTGCGCATGCTCGCCCTGGGCGCCAAGGCGTGCCTGCTGGGGCGCGCCACCGCCTACGCGCTGGCCGCCGAGGGCCAGCATGGGGTAGAGAATCTGCTGGACATCTTCGCCAAGGAAATGCGCGTGGCCATGACCCTGACCGGGGTCACCTCCATCGCGCAAATCGACCGTACCACCTTGGTCTAGTGGTGATGGGTGCGGTGTACTTTGTTCACGAATAACGAAGCGTTGTTTATTTGCGACAAGCAACTCGCCCCACCGAAACAGTTACGTCAACCGGGCCGGCGGCAACGCTGGCCCAAATCAGCCAAATAACTGGCGCCATGCTTTAACGGACTTTTCTTATTTAAAAATTAGTTAATTGATTTATAAGTATTTTTCCCAACTAAAGACACTTGGCATGAATCTCGCTCTAGTACTGTTCAAGCAGGTTCGGCGATGACAAGACGTGCGGCAGTGCCATGGGGTTATAACCCAATGAAAAGCGGTTTAAACTGTTTCCAATGTTTTACGGAACTGAAGGATCAGTAAGACGCTTGGCACTCGCCACCCTCATCCCGCCTGTAAGACAGCCCAGTGCTTAGAGGCCACGCGCTTATGAAAACCCCCACCCAGACCAACGCAATTGACTTTGACAGTGCCAAATTGCAACGCCTGGGATTTGGCCAGCCATCCTTGCGCCCACGCCGCCCCGCCACCCTCGCCGAACTTCGCCAGCAACTGAACCAGCAGTTGCAGACCAGCCTGGAGCCGGAGCGCATCCTGGGCCTGTTCTTTCGTGAGGTTCAGCGCCTGGTTCCGCTGGACGCGTTGCAATACCGTCACGCCGCCAGCGACCTGCGCCTGGAGTTTGGCCACCGGGGTCATCACTCCGTCAGCTACACCCTGAGCCATGAAGGCGAACACCTGGGGGAACTGGTCTTTCGTCGCAACCAGCGGTTGCTTGAAGAAGAACTGAGCCAACTCGAACTCCTGCTGGTGACCTTGCTTTATCCGATGCGCAACGCCCTGCTCTACCGCGCCGCCACCCGCAGCGCCCTGCGTGACCCGTTGACCGAAACCGGCAACCGTGTGGCCATGGACCAGACGCTGCAGCGAGAAATCGACATGGCACGTCGGCACTTGCACCCGCTGTCGTTGTTGATGCTGGACATCGACCACTTCAAGAAAATCAACGACACCCATGGGCATGCTGCGGGCGACAGCGTACTGCGCGCCGTAGCCGGGGCGATCAAACGCCAGCTGCGCAACGTGGACATGGTGTTTCGGTTTGGCGGGGAAGAGTTTTTGATCCTGCTCTCCAACACCGGTCGCGATGCCGCGAGAATGGTGGGAGAACGCCTGCGCCAGGCGGCGCAAGCCCAGGACTACTGGGTGGAGGGCACGCGAATCGAACTGACCGTGAGCCTCGGCTGTTCTACGCTGCTGGCGGCCGAGTCGGCTGAAAGCCTGCTGCGCCGGGCCGACAATGCGTTGTACGTGGCCAAGCGCGAAGGTCGCAACCGCTTGGCGATGGCGGGATAAGGCCAGTTGTGGCGAGGGAGCTTGCTCTCGCTGGGGCGCGAAGCGGCACCGTTCTTTATTTAAAAAGAATGAGCCTGCTACGCAGTCCAACGGGAGCAAGCTCCCTCGCCACAAATACCATCCGAACCGTTACATCACGCCTCGCTGGCGATGCGCACAGGGCGCTCGCGAACGGCTGGCGCCTTGTCTTTTTCCGCATTCTCTAGACGCATGCAGCTTTCCAGGAACAAGTGCATGTAGTCGTAGCTCTTGCACACCGCCTGGCGCAACTCTTCCTGCAAGGCCTTGCTGGGGTTGGTCCCGGCCAGTGTGCAGATGATTTCCAGGGCTTCCCAAGGGTGGGCATCGTCGTATTGGGCGTGCATCTTCAGCCACTTCATCGCCCGCTTGCGATCTTCCTCAGGGAAGGCGGCAGCATACACACCGGTAGAGCAGACCACGGCGGACCACTCCCCCGTCGCCCCCTCGATCGCGTAGTTGGTGGCGGCAATCGCGACGATCAACGCATCCGCCGAGCTGGTGTGCCAGCACCAATGACTCAGGGCGTGCAACTCGGGCGGCACCTCCTGCGCTTGGAGTTCTTCAAGGCTGACGCCGTGAGCCCGCGCCCAATTGACCCAATAGTCGGCATGGTTGAGCTCCACGCGAATGTTGCGCATCAGCCAACGGCGCGCCATATCCTCCCCAGGATGGCGGGCAAACTTGGTCTTGGTCAGGTTCTGCGCCATGTACAAGGCAAACTGTTCCACCACCGGCCAACCACCAATCAGGTAGTGGCGCATGGTCTTGGCGCTGAGGGCGTTGTCGCGCATGCGCTGGTACAGTTCGTGCTCGACAACCCGACGCTTGCTCTCGCTACAGTCCTGGATCAGTTGCTGCGCCCAGGCGGGGTAACTCGAGGCTTCCATAAGCGGGCCGGTTCTGTTGAATGTGTCGATCACTGTGGGGCTCCTTTTCAAGTGTGATTGTACAGACCAGCAAATGTTTCAGCGGAAAGTGCCGGGCGCCTTGAATAACAGAGGCTGCGGCCGCTCAGGTCGGCACTGCAGGCTATCAAAGGTAAACAATTGCGGGCGTTCAATCAGGTAGCCCTGAGCGTAATCCACACCTATCTCAAGTAAAGCCTGTTCGATCTGGGGTGTTTCAACAAACTCGGCAATCGTGCGCTTACCCATGACGTGGCCGATGTGGTTGATCACCTCGACCATGGCGCGGTTAATCGGGTCGTCCAGCATATCCTTTACGAAACTTCCATCGATCTTCAGGAAGTCTACAGGTAAATGTTTCAAATATGCGAATGAGGACATTCCGGCGCAAAAGTCATCCAGGGAAAAATGGCACCCTAACGCTTTGAGTTCATTAATAAATCGAATCGCACTGCCCAAATTGGCTATAGCGCTCGTTTCAGTTATTTCAAAACAAATCATTTCCGGTGGAATGCTGTAACTATCGAATTTCTGACGTAAAAAACCCAAAAAGTCATCATCGCCAATGGTGATGCCTGACAGATTAATCGCACACATGGCCATGGGTCGGCCCGGACGTTCATGCATGCAGCGGGCGATAATCTTGAATACGTTTTCCACTACCCAACGGTCCAGGGACGTCATCAAACCGTAGCGCTCGGCAGCCGGAATAAAACTGTTGGGTAAAATGATCCGCCCCGCTTCGTCATGCAGGCGCAGGAGAATTTCGATGTGCCCATTGCCAGCGTCGGTAGGGCCCAACGGCGCGATTTCCTGGGCGTAGAGGCAAAAGCGATCTTCCTCCAGGGCGATATGCAGCCGCTGTACCCAGGCCATCTCGCCAAACCGCAGAGACAATTCCGAGTCGTCGACGTGGTAGACCTGCACCCGGTTGCGCCCCTTTTCCTTGGCCATGTAGCACGCCATATCGGCGGCGCGCAGGGAGGTTTCCAGGGTGGTCGGGGTTTGCGAGATATGCACCAGGCCGATGCTGACAGTGGTCATGAAGGGCCGCCCCTTCCACACGAAGTGCAAGCTTTGCACGGTATGGCGCAGGCTCTCGGCGATTTTTTCCGCCACCGGCGCCGGGCAGTTTTCCAGCAGGATGCCAAACTCGTCCCCGCCCAACCGAGCCAGGGTATCGCCTTCGCGCAAGTCTGATTGCAACAGCGCGCAGATGTGACGCAACAATTCATCGCCTGCCGCGTGCCCACAGGTGTCATTGACCAGCTTGAACTGGTCGAGGTCGAGGAACATCAAGGCATGTCGCCCACTTTGCTGGCGCGCGACCTGTTGCAGCACCTGTTCAAGGCGGAACTCGAACTCGCGACGGTTGGCCAGGCCGGTCAAGGCGTCATGGGTGGCCTGCCAGGAAAGATTGGCGATGTACTGGCGTTCCTGGGTCATGTCGTGCAGCACCAGGACCGCACCGCTGATCTTGCCGGCGCTGCGGATCGGCGCGCCCACCAGGGTGACCGAGACCGTGCTGCCGTCCAGGCGCTGGATCAGCTTGGAATGCTCGCTGCCGCCGCTGAACTGGCCCTTGACGATGTGCTCAATCAGAGTGAATCCGTCGGGCTCGGCATTTTCATTCAAAAGCTTGAACAACGCCGCCAGCGGCAGGCCCTGGGCCTGCTCCGAGCGCCAGTGGGTCAAGGCTTCAGCGGCAGGGTTCATATAGGCAATGGCCCCGTCGACATCGGTGGTAATCACCCCGTCGCCAATCGACTCCAATGTAATCTGCGCCCGCTCCTTCTCCGCTTGCAGCGCATCGGCAAAGGCATGACGCTGGGCCAGCAGCTTGTGGGTGCGCAGCAGCGCCAACACGATCAGGCCCAAGGCCGTCGCCAGGTTGGTGATCAACAACAGGCGCAGGATCATCCGCGAACCTTCGCCCAGGGCATCGCTGAAGGCTTTGGCGGCGGGCGTCACCCCTTCATTGATGGCCGTGATGCGCGCCTTCCAACTATGGACATCGTCACTGCCGACGTAGCCGGAGGTAATGGCGCCGTGCATCTCCTGGGCCAGCTCATCCAACTGCAGCAGATAGCCGTCGCCCACCGTCCACAGCTCAATGGCTTTTTCCAGGTAGCTGAAATGGCGGAAGTTGAGGTACAGCCAGATCAGGCTGGAAACGTCGTCCGGATGGTTGCCGCCCTTGAGGATACCCAGGCGCGCGGCCTCCATGTCTGGATTGGGACGGTCCAGGGCAATGCGCAATTCATGCCCACCCTGGGGCACGGCAATGGCCTGCTGGTATTTGAGGTAGGTGGCGTCGTTGCGGTTATCGGCGTAGAGGGTCAGGTAGTAGATGGCATCCTTCTGGCCCTTGGACCACAGGCTTTCGCCCGCAACATAGCCCCGCACTGCCGAAAGCACGTAGAGACTGACGCAGCCTAACAATGCCTGGAACAACACGACGGCGATGAAGGGCCAGACAATACCCAACAGGCGTGGCGTTCCGAGAGTCCGCTTTTGCTTCATGAAGTCCCTTACACATGCACAGCTTAATACGCACGCGAAAATCCGCTCCCGATAGCACAGCCTAAGCTAAATCAACGCACTTGTTGCAAGTGTCCGTACAGTTTGGCGTACAACCCACCATCGGCAATCAACTGCTGATGGTCGCCATCCTCGGCGATGTGCCCGCCATCGAACACCAACACTCGGTCAGCCTGCTTCACCGCAGACAGCCGGTGAGCGATGATCAGTGTAGTACGCCCGCTGAGAAACCGCGCCAGTGCCTGGTGCAGGTTGTACTCGGTCGCCGCATCCAATGCAGACGTGGCCTCGTCCAGAATCACCACTTTAGGCTCGGCGAGCACCATGCGGGCAATCGCCAGGCGTTGCCGCTGACCACCGGAAAAGCGCACGCCCGAACGCCCGACCACGCTGTCCAGGCCCAAGGGCAGTGCCTTGACAGTAGCATCCAGTTGGGCGATTTCCAGCGCCTGCCAGCAGGCTTGATCGGTGCGGGTGCGGCCCATGGTCAGGTTGGCGCGCACGGTATCGTTGAACAGCGCAGGGTGTTGCAGCACCACCGCGACGTTCTCGCGGATGGTCTCCAGGCCGATCTCCTGCTGGGTGGCAGTGCCAAAGCGAATGCTGCCGGCCTGCGGCGTGTAGAGCCCCAGCAACAGTTGCACCAGGGTGCTTTTACCGCCGCCGCTGGCGCCGACAATTGCCACCTTTTCACCCGGTGCGATGGCCAGGTTCAACTGGTTGAGTACCAGCTCTTCGCCGTAGCCGAAGTCGAGGCCACGCACTTCGATGCCGACCGTCTCGCGCCCGCTGAACGGGTCTGCGCCGCCTGGGTATTGCGGCTCATCGGCACGCGCCAGCAGCTCGTTGATGCGCGACAGCGCGCCGCCCGCCGCGTAATAGGCGTATTGCAGGTTCAGCAGTTGTTCCACCGGGCCAATCATGAACCACAGGTAACTGAACACCGCGAGCATCTGGCCGATGGACAGGTCGGAAAACAGCACGGTGAGCATGGCCGCGGCGCGGAAGATGTCGATGCCGAACTGGAACAGCAAGCCACTGGCGCGGCTCGACGCGTCGGTTTTCCACTGGGAATGAATGGCGTAGTCACGCACTTCCTGGGCACGCTGGCCCAGGCGCCCGAGGAAAAAGCCTTGGCGGTTGCCGGCACGTACTTCCTGGATGGCATCGAGGGTTTCAGTCAGCGCCTGGGTAAAGCGTGAAGTACTGTCGTTTTCCAGCTTCTTGAGGTGCTTGACGCGCTTGCCCAACTGCACCGTGGCGTAGATCACCAACGGGTTGAACAACAGGATCAACAACGCCAGTTGCCAATGCATCCACACCAGGATCGCCGAGGTGCCGACCAGGGTCAGCATCGCCACCAGGAAGCGGCTGAGGGTTTCACCCACGAATTTGTCCAGCGTGTCCAGGTCGGTCACCAGATGAGTGGTGACCGTACCGCTGCCCAGGCTTTCGTACTCACCCAGAGAGATACGCTTGAGACGCTCGATCAGGCGCACGCGGATGCGGTACACGATGTCCTTGGCCAAGCGCGCAAACAGCCGCGCCTGCACCACGTTGAACACCAGCGCGCCGCAGCGCAGGGCCAGGGTGACCAAGAGCATCAGGCCGATATAGCCAGCGGCTTTTTGCCAACCCAGGGGCAGCGCGTGGTTCATCACCTTGAGGGCGGCATCGCCATGGCCCAGCAGCACTTCGTCCACCAGCAACGGCAATAACAGCGGGATAGGCACGCTGCACAGGGTGGCGAGCACGGCGACACCGTTGGCGACCCACAGGGATTTCTTGTGGCGCAGGGCCAGGCGGCGAATTTCTGCCCAGGTCAGGCGGTCGGTGCGTGGAGGCTGTTCATACACAGGCAGCTCGCTCCAGCCATCGACCCAGTAACGGCGACAGCTCGGACAGCGGCTGGTAACCATTGGTCAGCAAGGCCAACTGGCCGTTGCGCTCGGCCAGCAGGGTCGGGAACCCGGCAATGCCCAGGTCCTGCACCCAAGTGAAATCGGCCGCCGTGGCCGCGTGCTGATCGGCACGGTCGAACTCGCCGGCAAACTCGATACGTGGAATACCGGCCTGTTCGGCCAGCTCCACCAGCACAGGGGCGAGCGTCACGTCCCGGCCTTCGACATAGAACGCACGCTGGATCAGCCCCAGCAGCTTCCAGGCGCAATCCGGCGCCAGGCTGCGTGCGGTGACGATAGCGCGGCATGCCGGCTCCGTGTCGTAGACAAACCCGTCGGGCAATGCGCCTTCTCGCTTGAACGGCTGGCCGGTGGCGTCGGTGACGGCCTGCCAGTGTTCAAGGATGTAGCGCCGGGTAGTCGGCTCCAGCGCCGCGCCGCTGCCGGTGCGCAAGCCGCCCACCACCAGGTGCACGTCCACGCCGGCCGCCTGAGCCTGCTCCACCAGCGCTTGTGCCACCGGGGCAAAGCCCCAGCACCAGGAACACATCGGGTCCATTACATAGAGCA
>NZ_BCBO01000175.1:0-1044 GCF_001320835.1 Pseudomonas sp. NBRC 111138
CGCAGACATGGCTCAGGCCTCGGAAGGGGTTTGCTTGTAGTTGTAACCAATCGGGTGCGGCATGTTGCGGGCCTTGGCCAGTTCGATCTGCTTCTGGCGGTCGATCGCACTGCGACGAGTCTTCTCCGGCAGCTTATCCCAGCAATGGGGGCAACTGATGCCCGCCACGTAATGCTCGGAGGCGCGGTCTTCTACGCTCACGGGTGTGCGGCAGGCATGACATTGATCGTAGTCGCCTTCACTCAAGTCGTGGCGCACGGTCACGCGATTGTCGAACACAAAGCAGTCGCCCTGCCATTTGGTTTCTTCCTGGGGCACCTCTTCGAGGTACTTCAGGATACCGCCCTTGAGGTGGTAGACCTCATCGAAGCCTTCGCTGAGCATGTAGCTCGACGCCTTCTCACAGCGAATGCCGCCAGTGCAGAACATGGCGACCTTCTTGTGCTTGGCCGGGTCGAAGTTGGCTTTGATGTAGTCGGGAAATTCGCGAAAACTGGTGGTTTTCGGGTCGATTGCGCCTTCAAAGGTGCCGATGGACACTTCGTAGTCGTTACGGGTGTCGATCAACAATACTTCCGGGTCGCTGATCAGCGCGTTCCAATCCTGCGGGTCGACGTAGGTACCCACCTTTTTGTTCGGGTCCACGCCTTCGACACCCAGGGTCACGATCTCTTTCTTGAGTTTGACCTTGGTGCGGTAGAACGGCTGGTCGTCGCAGTAAGACTCTTTGTGGTCGATGTCGACCATGCGTGGGTCTTTCTTGAGCCAGGCCATCAGGCCATCAATACCTTCGCGGCTGCCGGAAACGGTGCCGTTGATGCCTTCTTCGGCGATCAGCAAGGTGCCTTTGATGCCGTTATCGACCATCGCCTGCAACAGGGGCTCGCGCAGGGCGACGTAATCTTCGAGGGTGACGAACTTATACAGTGCCGCCACGACAATCGGTTGAGTCATGGGTGTTCTCTCCAGGTGGCTACCCTCGTAAGGGGTGAACCGGATGCAAAAAAAACGCGCCGGCTAAGCGGCGCGTTGCGGATTCTATCA
>NZ_BCBO01000176.1:0-17244 GCF_001320835.1 Pseudomonas sp. NBRC 111138
CGATATCGTCCCCGGCCTTGACCCGCAACGCCTTGATGTACGGGCGCTGATAGCTTTCGCATTCCTCTGGCGATTCGTCGCCATGGAACTGCAACATATCCAGCGGCACCGCATCCAGGGTTTCGTTGAGCTCGCAGCGGCTGGCGTTGACGAACAACCCCACGGTGGTCACGAAGGGCGGCAATGCAGCGATGATCGCCCGCGCCTGCAGCACATTCACCGCCCGTGGGCTCTTGGCATAAAACACCAGGCCAATGGCATCCGCCCCCGCTTCGACTGCCGCCAGCGCGTCTTCTATGCGGGTAATCCCGCAAATCTTGCTGCGAACGGCTGACATGTCGTAGGAACCTCAGGGTTGGACCGAGAAAGTCCCGGATGGTAACAAAAGCTTTTCCGGGCGTCAGCCGCCAAGTTCGCTGAAACCGGTGAGGAAGTGCGGCCCGATAAAGCGTTCCGGTAATTCGAACTCGTCGCGGTACTCCACATCCACCAGGTAAAGGCCGAACGGATGCGCCGTGACCCCGCCCGTGCGGCGAATGCGGCTATCCAGCACTTCCTTGGCCCACTCCACCGGGCGCTCACCGGTGCCGATGGTCATCAGCACGCCAGCGATGTTGCGCACCATGTGATGCAGGAAGGCACCTGCACGGATATCCAGCACAATCATCTTGCCGTGGCGCGTCACCCGCAGGTGGTGGACTTCCTTGATCGGCGACTTGGCCTGGCACTGCCCTGCACGGAAGGCGCTGAAGTCATGCACCCCGACCAAATGCTGCGCGGCCTCGGCCATGCGCTCGGCATCCAGCGGGCGGTGGTTCCAAGTGATTTCTTCATTGAGGTGCGCCGGGCGGATCTGATCGTTGTAGATCACGTAGCGGTAACGGCGGGCGATGGCCTTGAAACGGGCGTGAAAATGCGCCGGCATGACCTTGGCCCAGCTGACGCTGACGTCATGGGGCAAATTGATATTAGCCCCCATCACCCACGCCTTCATCGAACGCTCGGCCTGGGTGTCGAAGTGCACCACTTGGCCACACGCGTGCACGCCGGCATCGGTACGCCCGGCACACATCAGCGACACCGGCGAGTTGGCGACTTTGGACAGGGCGTTTTCCAGGGTTTCCTGCACCGTCAGCACCCCGGAGGCCTGACGCTGCCAGCCGCGATAGCGCGAGCCTTTGTATTCCACGCCCAGGGCGATGCGGTAAAAGCCTGCGGCCGCCATTTCGGCAGCCGCGTTATCTATATTTGCCAAGAACTGAGAGCCTGATGAGTTGCGCAAAGGCGGGCATTATAGGGCGTCAGGGTGCATGAGAGGGGGCTTTTAATCTGGGGTTTTTGTGGCGAGGGAGCTTGCTCCCGTTCGACAGCGCAGCTGGAGCCGGCTTTTCAGGGGCGCTACGCCCCCCAGCGGGAGCAAGCTCCCTCGCCACAACAAGCCCGCTCCCACATTTTTCTGCCTCGGCCGTTAGATTCGGCCGAGCATTTCCTTGGCTTCGCTACGCTGGCCTTCGTTGCCTTCGGTCAGCACCTCGGACAGGATGTCTCGCGCGCCGTCAGCATCGCCCATGTCGATATAGGCCTGGGCCAGGTCGAGCTTGGTAGCCACTTCATCGGTGCCCGAGAGGAAGTCGAAATCCGGCTCATCCTCAGCACCCAGCGCGGCATCTTCAGCCGTGAAGGAAGGCTCGATCGGCGGATGTTCCAGGCTCTGGGACAATCGATCCAGTTCAGCGTTGACGTCGTCCAGCTCCAACGCGAAGGCATCGGGCTTGGCCGCAGGGTTGCTCGGCTCGTCCGCCAGCGACAGGTCAAAGTCTTCCGGCAGGTCGAATTCGTCCAGCGCAGCCGGCGTCAGGGTCGGCGGCTCCACTGGCGGTACATCCTTGATCTGCTCTTCAAGGCCCGACAGGAAGTCGTCATCGGTTTGCGACGCGGGCGGGTCCAGCTGCAGGTCCAGGTCAAAGTCCGACAGGTCCTGTGCGTCGGCCTTAGACTCGGTCTGTTGTTTGAGCAATGTTTCAAAGGTTTGCTGGTCTTGCGCGATCTCGGCCGGCGAGGCGGCTTCCAGGTCATCCAGGCTCAAGTCGAAATCGGTGTCGAAGGTGTCTGCCTGCGCAGCCGAGGCCGGCTTGTCGTCGAGCAGGTCCTTGACGTATTGCGCATCCAGGGCTGCGGCGGCCACTGCGGCACTGACACCCGCCGCCAACACGGCCATGGCCGGGAAGCGCGCCTTGAGCTGCTCGACCTGGGCATGGTTCTCACCGTTGGCCACCAACTGGCGCTCCTGGGTGACGAACCCGTCCTTGTTGTTCTGCAGGCCATAGACTTCCATCAGCTTCAAACGCAGGTCGCTGCGCTTGGGCTCGTGCTTGATGGCTTGTTCAAGCACATCCGCCGCCTGGTTCAGGTGGCCACGGTCAATATGGGATTGGGCCTGGGCCAGGGCGTCGCTGGAATTTTCCTGAGCCACGGCAACCGCCAACGGCGCCAGCACGGAGGCGACCGTCGGCGCCACAACCGTCTCGACCACCGGTGCTGGCGCGGGTGCGGCTGCTGGCGCCACTGCGGTGGCGAGCTTGACGCTCGGCGGCGGCACTTCAAGGCCCTCGAAGCTGTCAGGCGGCAGGTCTTGATCGATATTGGAAACGAACTCAGGCTCTTCGGCCAACGCCCGAGCCATGCGCAGATGCTTCTCTTCTTCACGGCGAGCATTGCGATGGCGAGCCCATAGCAGCAGAAGCAGCAGCACCACCAGCAGGGCCGCACCGCCAAGGATGCCTAGCACAATCGGGTTGGTCAGCAGATCATTGAACTTGCCTTCGGTACTGGCCGGCGCGGCAGCCGGCTTGACAGGTTCAGGCGCTGGCGCTGCAACAGGGGCCGCAGGCTCGGCTGCAGGCTCACCGGGCAACTGCGCGGGGATCGCGGCGGGCTCAGCGGTTTGAGCCTGCAAACGAGCCAATTGGTCATTCTTCAGCTGGATCAGCTTCTGCAGCTTGTCCAGCTGGCTTTGCAGGTCGGCGGCACGGCTTTTCAGTTCTTCGTTGTCGCGCCGCGTGGTGTCGAGCTCTTCCTGGGTCATCGCCAGCTTGTCGCTCAGGGCGCGGCTGTCCCCAGCTGCGCCTTTGCCACCTTTCTTGGCGGCTTGCGCCGATACCAGGCTCAAATTGTCCTTGGCCTGGGTGCTCGACGGCGCATTGCCGGCCTGGGTACGCCGGGTTGCATCCAACTGCGGCTTACCAGCCACTTGCCCCTGAGGACTGCGCTGGCGCTGGCGCCAGGCGGCGTTCTGCGCACTCACTTCGGCAATCGCTTGCGGCTGGGCCAGGGCTGTACTTTGGGTGATATCCGGCAGGCGTAGCACCTGGCCGGTTTTCAGGCGGTTGATGTTGCCGTCGACAAAGGCATCCGGGTTAAGCGCCTGGATAGCCAGCATCGTTTGCTGGACCGAGGCGCCATGACGGTTCTTCGCGGCAATTTCCCACAAGGTATCGTGGGGCGTGGTGGTGTGCCGGGCAAGCGTGCCAGTGGCAGGCGCAGAGCTGGCCGGCGCGCTGGCAGTCGGTGCCGGCTGGTCAAACTTGGCCGGGTCGAGCAGCACACTGTAGTCACGCATCAAGCGGCCATTGGGCCATTGCACCTGCATCAGGAAACGCACGTAGGAATCGGGCAGCGGCTTGCTGGAGGTCACACGTACCACGCTGCGACCTTCGGGGTTGATCACCGGCGTGAACGTCAGGTCATCGAGAAACGCCTGGCGGTCGACACCCGCATCCACGAAGGCCTGGGCCGAAGCCAGGCTGGGGGTGATCTCGGACGCCGTGAGGCCGCCCACATCGCGCAATTCGATTTCCACCGACAGCGGCTGGTTCAACTTCGACTTGAGGGTCATCTCCCCAAGTTGCAGCGCCTGCGCCATACCGGAGGACAGCGCCGAGGCGGCCGCTATTGCTAACACCAGTTTGCGAACTTGAACCATAGCCTCATCCTTTGTTTGAACACTTCCCGCTCTGCGAGAAGGTTGGTAACCGCTGCCATAAGGCATGGCGAGCCGATAGGTCACCGACGCGCTTGTGTTTCACTTGGGACCAAGCATAGCGCCTGGCTAGAATCAATCTACAAATTGCCGCCAAGTATCTTTTACACAAGGTCTTTTATCAACAACTGCGCCAGTTCCACGGCGTTCAGGGCCGAGCCTTTGCGTACGTTATCTGACGTCAACCAAAGATTTAGTTCCGCTGGGTCGTCGATACCTGCGCGAACTCGCCCGACGTACACCACGTCCTGGCCGACGGCATCGCCTACGGCTGTGGGGTAATCGCCCTCCTCGACCAGCTCGATTCCCGGCGCAGCGTCGAGGGCGCGGTTCACCGCGGCCAGGTCGACCGGCGCGGCCAGTTGCAGCGACACAGTCAGGCTATCGCCGAAAAACACCGGGGCTTGAACGCAGGTGGCGGAAATCTTTAGTAAAGGTGTTTCCAGCACCGCACGCAGTTCGTGTACGAGGCGCTTCTCCAGGGCGGTATGACCTTGGACGTCTGGCGTGCCGACTTGCGCCAGCAGGTTGAACGCCACTTGCCGATCGAAGAACGCTGGCTCCAAAGGACGCACGTTCAGCAGTTCGGCAGTCTGGCGCGCCAACTCGCTGACGGCCTCGCGGCCCTGGGCAGAGATGGCCAGGTTGGCGGTGACGCTCACGCGCTGGATGTCCACCACATTGCGCAACGGTGCCAGCACCACCGCGAGGTAGGTGGCACAAGGGCTCGGGCTGCCGAGCTGGAAAGGCTTTTTCAACGCGCCCAGCACATGGGCGTTGGCCTGCGGCACCACTTGCGGCGCCTGCTCGGCGGGCAATGCGCCAGACAAGTCGATCACCGCGCAGCCAGCGGCGGTGGCACGCGGGGCGAAGCTCAGGGTCACCGCGGGGCCTGCAGCGAAGAACGCCAACTGCACCTTGCTGAAATCAAACGTGTCGACCTCTTTGACCCGCACGTTCTTGCCCCGAAACGGCACCGAAGCCCCCGCCGAGTTGCTACCCGCCAGCAGGTACAAGGTGCCCACCGGGAACTCCAGCTCTTCGAGAATCTGCACCAGGGTTTCGCCAACGGTACCGGTAGCGCCGATCACGGCGATTTCAAAGGTCTGGGTCATGGGATTGCCTCGGGCATTACGGGGGAGCGGCACTTTACCGGGTGGTAGAGGGTGAGGCAATTACAGCCCCCCTGATCGTTCCCGCGCTCTGCGTGGGAACGCCTCCTGTGACGCTCCGCGTCACGCCTCTAAAGCAGACGCAGAGCGTCCAGAGCTGCATTCCCACGCAGAGCGTGGGAACGATCACAAGGGCAACAAAAAACCCGCGCCTGTCACCAGAACGCGGGTTTCTGTTATTGCCTCAAGCGATCAACGCTCCAGCAAAATCCGCAACATGCGACGCAACGGCTCAGCCGCGCCCCACAGCAGTTGGTCGCCAACGGTGAACGCGCCAAGGAACTGGCTGCCCATGTTCAGCTTGCGCAGGCGGCCCACCGGTACATTCAGGGTGCCGGTGACCTTGGTCGGGCTCAGCTCCTGCATGCTGATATCGCGGTTGTTCGGCACCAGCTTGACCCAAGGGTTGTGCTGGCTGATCAGCCCTTCGATATCGGCGATCGGCACATCTTTGTTCAACTTGATAGTCAGCGCCTGGCTGTGGCAACGCATGGCGCCAATGCGCACGCAGATGCCGTCCACCGGGATCGGGTTCTTGAAACGCCCCAGGATCTTGTTGGTTTCGGCCTGGGCCTTCCACTCTTCGCGGCTCTGACCGTTAGGCAGTTCCTTGTCGATCCACGGGATCAGGCTACCGGCCAATGGCACGCCGAAGTTCTCGGTCGGGTAAGCATCGCTGCGCATGGCCTCGGCCACACGGCGGTCGATATCGAGGATCGCACTGGCCGGGTCAGCCAGTTGATCGGCGACAGCGGCGTGGGTCGCGCCCATCTGCTTGATCAGTTCACGCATGTTCTGCGCGCCGGCACCGGAGGCCGCCTGATAGGTCATCGCGCTCATCCACTCCACCAGGCCCGCTTCGAACAGGCCGCCCAGGCCCATCAGCATCAGGCTGACGGTGCAGTTGCCGCCCACGTAGTTCTTGGTACCGGCGTCCAGTTGCTGGTCGATGACCTTGCGGTTGACCGGGTCGAGGATGATCACCGCGTCGTCCTGCATGCGCAGGCTCGAAGCGGCGTCGATCCAGTAACCCTGCCAGCCGGCTTCGCGCAGCTTGGGGAAGACTTCGCTGGTGTAGTCGCCACCCTGGCAGGTCAGGATCACGTCGAGGCTCTTCAACTCTTCAATGCTGTAGGCATCCTTGAGCGGGGCAATATCCTTGCCCACGGACGGCCCTTGGCCACCTACGTTCGAAGTGGTGAAAAACACCGGCTCAATAAGATCGAAATCCTGCTCTTCCAGCATCCGCTGCATGAGCACGGAACCGACCATACCGCGCCAACCGATCAGACCTACACGTTTCATCGCAACTACACCTTGTTAAAAAGTGGGCCGCCTTGCAGCAACAACTGCAAGCGGGCCCGAGAGATTACAGATTCCGCAGCGCGGCGACTACTGCGTCGCCCATTTCTTGCGTCCCGACCTTGGTGCAACCCTGGGACCAGATATCGCCGGTGCGCAAGCCCTGATCCAGCACCAGGCTGACGGCCTTCTCGATTGCGTCCGCCGCATCGCCCAGGTTGAAGCTGTAGCGCAGCATCATCGACACCGACAAAATCGTCGCCAGCGGGTTGGCAATGCCCTGCCCCGCGATGTCTGGCGCCGAACCGTGGCACGGCTCGTACATACCTTTGTTGTTGGTGTCCAGGGACGCCGACGGCAGCATGCCGATGGAACCGGTGAGCATCGACGCCTGGTCGGACAGGATGTCGCCGAACAGGTTGTCGGTGACAATCACGTCGAACTGCTTGGGTGCGCGCACCAGTTGCATGGCGGCGTTGTCGACGTACATGTGGCTCAGTTCGACGTCCGGATAATCCTTGGCGACTTCTTCGACGATTTCACGCCACAGTTGGCTGGAAGCCAGCACGTTGGCCTTGTCCACCGAGCAGACTTTTTTGCCGCGCACGCGCGCCATGTCGAAACCGACACGGGCGATACGGCGGATTTCGCTCTCGCTGTATGGCAGCGTGTCATAGGCCTGACGCTCACCATTTTCCAACTCGCGCACACCCCGTGGCGAGCCGAAGTAGATACCGCCGGTCAGCTCACGCACGATGAGAATATCCAGGTCCGCTACCACTTCCGGCTTGAGGCTCGACGCGTCAGCCAGTTGCGGGTAGAGGATGGCCGGGCGCAGGTTGCCGAACAGGCCCAGTTGCGCACGAATTTTCAGCAAGCCGCGCTCAGGGCGGATGTCACGCTCGATCTTGTCCCATTTCGGCCCCCCCACGGCACCGAGCAGCACGGCATCGGCAGCCCGGGCGCGGTCGAGGGTCTCGTCAGCCAGCGGCACGCCGTGCTTGTCGATGGCAGCGCCGCCGATCACGTCGTGGCTCAGCTCGAAGCCCAGGCTGTACTTGCTGTTGGCAAGCTCAAGGACCTTGACCGCTTCGGCCATGATTTCCGGCCCAATACCGTCGCCAGGGAGAATCAGAATCTGCTTGCTCATGGGTTCCTCATTTCATCAAGCGACCCGCCCGTGGGCAGGTCGGGAAAAATCAATCAGCGTTCGGCGAAGACCACCAGCACATCGGTGCTGAAGGTGCCGTCGGCTTGAATTTCGTAATAATCGCGTACTTCCTGGCCCATCGCCTGTTGCAGCTCAAGGATTGCTGCACGCAGTACCTCTGGCGTGCGCATGCGTTCAACCCACGAGGTGTACTCCAGGCGCAAGCGCTGGCGACTGCTGTTGCGCACGTGCAGGCCGGCCTCACTCAACTGGCGCATCCACTCGGCGCCGGAATAGTCACGTACATGGCTGGTGTCGCGCAGCACTTCGACGGTTTGCAGGTAAGTGTCCAACAGCGGGCTGCCCGGTGACAAGACATCCACAAATGCCGCCACGCCACCCGGCTTGAGCACACGGCGCACTTCACGCAGGGCCAGGCCGAGGTCGCTCCAGTGATGGGGCGAATAACGGCTGAACACGAAGTCGAATTCGCCATCGGCGAACGGCAGGCGCTCGGCGGCGCCGTGCACGGTGCGGATGTTGTCCAGGTTGCGGTCTTTGGCGGCGGCGGCCACCACGTCGAGCATAGGCAGGGACAAGTCGTAGGCCACCACTTCTTTGACCAGAGGCGCTACATGGAAGCTGACATGACCGGCACCGCAGCCCAGGTCCAGCAGGCGTGCAGCGCCCTGCCCGGCCAGTTCGGCCTGTAGCAGTGCGAATTCGGTGCCCTGGGCGTGTACGGCGCTGCTCAGGTAGGCCGAGGCTTGCTCGCCGAATTGTTTTTGCACGACTTGGGTGTGGGCGGTGGTGGTCATGGTGGCTTTCCTTGGGGTTTGTGGTGGTTGCACTGGCGCTATCGCAGGCAAGCCAGCTTCCACCGTTGACCGAGGTGCTCAGGCGAACCTCGATCTCTGTGGGAGCGGGCTTGCCCGCGATGGGGCCCGCACGGTTACCGCAAATCAGGCATCGCGAAACAGCCAGGGCTGGCTCGCCCGGTGCCTGGTTTCAAACGCAGCAATCGCATCGCCGTCCTGCAAGGTCAGGCCGATGTCGTCCAGGCCGTTGATCAGGCAGTGCTTACGGAAGGCATCCACTTCAAAGTGGTACACCTTGCCATCCGGGCGGGTCACGGTTTGCGCGGCCAGGTCCACCGTCAGCTGGTAGCCGACATTGGCCTCCACTTGCTGGAACAACTCGTCCACTTCAGCGTCGCTCAAGATGATCGGCAACAGGCCGTTCTTGAAGCTGTTGTTGAAGAAGATATCGGCGTAGCTCGGCGCGATGATGCTGCGAAAGCCGTACTCTTCCAGGGCCCAAGGCGCGTGCTCGCGGCTGGAGCCGCAGCCGAAGTTTTCCCGGGCCAGCAACACGCTGGCGCCTTGGTAACGCTCGGCGTTGAGCACAAAGTCCTTGTTCAGAGGGCGCTTGGAGTTGTCCTGGTAGGCGTAGCCCACGTCCAGGTAGCGCCACTCATCGAACAGGTTGGGGCCGAAACCGGTGCGCTTGATCGACTTCAGGAATTGCTTTGGGATGATCTGGTCGGTGTCCACATTGGCACGGTCCAACGGCGCTACAAGGCCTGTGTGTTGGGTAAAAGCTCTCATCGGGTTTTCCTCAGATCAATTCGCGAACGTCGATGAAACGACCGTTGACGGCAGCAGCGGCGGCCATGGCCGGGCTCACCAGGTGAGTACGCCCACCCGCGCCTTGGCGCCCTTCGAAGTTACGGTTGGAGGTCGACGCGCAATGCTCGCCCGACTCCAGGCGGTCCGGGTTCATCGCCAGGCACATCGAGCAGCCCGGCTCACGCCATTCAAAACCGGCTTCGAGGAAGATCTTGTCCAGCCCTTCGGCTTCCGCCTGGGCTTTAACCAGCCCGGAACCTGGCACCACAATGGCTTGTTTGATGGTCGAGGCCACCTTGCGGCCTTTGGCGATCACCGCCGCGGCGCGCAGGTCTTCGATACGCGAGTTGGTGCAGGAACCGATAAACACGCGGTCCAACTGGATATCGGTGATCGCCTGGTTGGCGGTCAACCCCATGTATTTCAAGGCGCGCTCGATGGAGCCACGCTTGACCAGGTCGGCCTCTTTGGCCGGGTCCGGCACGTTCTGGTCGACGGCCAGGACCATTTCGGGCGAAGTGCCCCAGCTGACTTGCGGCTTGATCTGCGCAGCGTCGAGTTCGACCACGGTGTCGAACACCGCATCGGCGTCGGAGACCAGGTCTTTCCACGCTTCGACGGCGGCATCCCAATCGGCGCCCTGCGGCGCGAACGGGCGGCCCTTGACGTATTCGACGGTTTTTTCGTCCGCCGCCACCATGCCCACGCGGGCACCGGCTTCGATGGACATGTTGCAAATGGTCATGCGGCCTTCAATGGACAGCTCGCGGATAGCACTGCCGGCGAACTCGATGGCATGGCCGTTGCCGCCGGCGGTGCCGATCTTGCCGATCACGGCGAGCACGATGTCTTTGGCGGTCACGCCAAACGGCAATTGGCCTTCGACGCGTACCAGCATGTTCTTCATTTTCTTGGCCACCAGGCACTGGGTGGCGAACACATGTTCCACCTCAGACGTGCCGATGCCATGGGCCAGGGCGCCGAACGCACCGTGGGTGGAGGTGTGGGAGTCGCCGCAGACCACGGTCATGCCCGGCAAGGTGGCGCCCTGCTCCGGGCCGATGACGTGGACGATGCCTTGGCGCACGTCGTTCATCTTGAATTCGGTGATGCCGTATTCGTCGCAATAATCGTCGAGGGTCTGCACCTGCAACCGCGAAACCTGGTCGGCAATGGCTTCGATGCCGCCCTTGCGCTCAGGAGTGGTCGGCACGTTGTGGTCCGGAGTGGCGATGATGGAGTCGACGCGCCAAGGCTTGCGCCCGGCCAGTCGCAGGCCTTCGAACGCTTGGGGCGAGGTCACTTCATGGATGATGTGACGGTCGATGTAGATCAGCGACGATCCATCATCGCGACGTTTCACTTCGTGGGAATCCCAAAGCTTGTCGTAAAGCGTTTTGCCGGCCATCAGTCGGTCCTCATCAGCGGTGCTTCTATACGCCGGGCTTTTCAATAACCCTTTGGCTTGTGAGGCTGATGGTATGGCGCTACATTAAATAACTCAAATTCATATTTTTTATGCTTTGGATTACCAACTGGAATAGCACCATGGACCTGGCCAACCTCAACGCCTTTATCGCCATCGCCGAGACCGGCAGCTTCTCCGGCGCCGGCGAACGCCTGCACCTGACCCAGCCGGCCATCAGCAAGCGCATCGCCGGTTTGGAACAACAATTGAAGGTACGGCTGTTCGACCGCCTGGGCCGCGAAGTCGGCTTGACCGAGGCCGGGCGGGCCTTGCTGCCCCGCGCCTATCAAATCCTCAACGTGCTGGACGACACCCGCCGGGCCCTGACCAACCTCACCGGCGAAGTCAGCGGGCGCCTCACTCTGGCCACTAGCCACCATATCGGCCTGCATCGCCTACCGCCGATCCTGCGCACCTTCACCCGGCAATATCCGAAGGTGGCGTTGGATATTCAGTTTCTGGATTCAGAAGTGGCCTACGAAGAAATCCTCCATGGCCGTGCGGAAGTCGCGGTAATCACCCTGGCGCCTGAGCCCCACAACCTGGTACGTGCAACCCGGGTGTGGGACGACCCACTGGATTTTGTGGTGGCGCCGGAACACAGCCTGATCAGCAACGGTTCCGTCAGCCTGGCTGATATCGCCGGGCATCCGGCCGTGTTTCCCGGTGGCAACACCTTTACCCACCATATTGTCAGCCGCCTGTTCGAGGCCCAGGGCCTGACGCCCAATATCGCGATGAGCACTAACTACCTGGAAACCATCAAGATGATGGTCTCCATCGGCCTGGCCTGGAGCGTGTTGCCGCGCACCATGCTTGACGATCAGGTGGCAAGTATCGCTTTGCCGGGCATACAGCTCAGTCGCCAGCTAGGCTATATCGTGCACACCGAAAGGACGCTGTCGAACGCTGCGCGGGCTTTCATGAGCCTGTTGGATGCACAGGTCGATCTGCCAGGGTTACCGGCATGACACCGTGCGGGCCAGGGGTTTAGGTCAAACCGCGCGGTTTTCTCAATGAGCCAAGGCCCTTTGATAATGCGCAACCCCCTTGACCCGATTCCACCCCTGCCCCGCATCTACGCCCTGGACCCTCAAGCGGCGGAACAAAGCTGGGACAGTGCCCCGCAGCTGCTCGCGGCCCTCAATGCCGCGCGGCTGGGTGCCTGGTGCTGGGAAATCGACACAGGAAGAATCAGTTGGTCACGGGGCACCCAGGCGCTATTCGGCTTTGACCCGCGCCAGCCTCTGCCCAAGGACCTCGATTACCTAGACCTGCTGGCCCCGCAAGACAGTGCGCGGGTGGTGCGCGGCTTTCATGCGGTGCTCGCCGGAGAGCCCTTCGACCGCGCCATGCACCACCGCATCCAATGGCCCGATGGCAGCCTGCACTGGCTGGAAATCAGCGGCAACCTGGCCCCCGACAAAGCCGGACGGCGACGCATGATCGGGGTGATCCGCGAGATCACCCACCAACGCGACCGTGAACATGCCCTCAGCCATTCGGAAAAGCGCTTCGCCACCCTGTTCCACCTGTGCCCGAACATGGTACTGCTGACGCGCCAGGCCGACGGCTTGATCAGCGAAGCCAACCAGTATTTCGAAATGCTGTTCGGCTGGCCGGTGGCCGATGCCATCGGCCGCACCACCCTGGAACTGGGCCTGTGGCGCCACCCGGAACAGCGGGCGCTGCTGGTCAAGGCCACGCAGCGCAAGGGTGAACCGATCACCATGGAAGTGCAGTTCTGCGCCAGCAACGGCCAGATTCATGACGGCACCCTCAGCGCACAAAAGGTGGAACTGGACGGCGAGGCGTACCTGATCAGCACCTTTCTGGACACCACCGAACGCAAAAACGCCGAGCAAGCGCTCAAGGAAAGCCAGGAGCGCCTGGACCTGGCTCTGGATTCCGCGCAACTGGGTACCTGGGATTGGCACATCCCCAGCGGCATGCTCTACGGCTCGGCGCGTGCCGCCCAGTTGCACGGGCTGGAACCCGCGCCGTTCCATGAATCCTTCGATGCGTTTTTTGAGGGCATGTCCGATGAGGACCGCGAGGGCATGCGCCATGCGTACCGCAGTTTGCGCGAAGGCCCGGACGGCAACTATCAGCTGACCTACCGCGTGCAAATGGAAGACGGCAGCCCGCGCTACCTGGAGAGCCGCGCACGCCTGTATCGCGATGAGTCAGGCAAGCCCCTGCGCATGGCAGGGACCTTGCTGGATATCACCGACCAGGTCGAGCGCGAGCAACGGCTGACCGCCTCGGAAGAAAAGTTCGCCAGCCTGTTCCAGGCCAGCCCCGACCCGATCTGCGTGACCTGCCTGGACAGCGGCGCCTTTATCGAGATCAACCCGGCGTTTACCCAGACGTTTGGCTGGACAGCCGCCGAAGTGCTCGACAAAAGCGCCGAACAAATCGGCTTGTGGGACGACTCCTGCAAGCGCCTGCAGCGCATCGAGCAGGTGATACGCGAACAGGCCCTGAACAATGTGGCCATAGTGGTGCATCACAAGGACGGCCAAAGCCTGACCTGCATGATTTCCAGCCGCTTGATCAAGGTCAGCGACCAGCCGTGCATCGTCACCACGCTGCGCGATATTACCCAACAGCAACGCTCGGAAGCCGCACTCAAGGCCAGTGAAGAGAAGTTTGCCAAGGCGTTCCATTCCAGCCCCGATGCGATATCCATCACCGAACGCGACACCGGCCGTTACGTGGAGGTCAACGACGGTTTTTGCCGCCTGACCGGTTACCGCACCGAAGAAGCCATCGGCCTGACGCTGTACCAGATCGGCATCTGGGCCGATGAAAACCAACGCGCTGCACTGTTGGCCGAGTTGCACATCAAGGGGCGCATTCACCACCTGGAAATGCTCTGGCGCAACAAGCGTGGCGAGGTGCTGGCGGTGGAGGTCTCGGTGGAGCCGATCACCTTGAATGAAACCCCCTGCCTGCTGCTGACCGCGCGGGATGTGAGCCTATTGAAGAACGCCCAGGCGCAGATCCGGCACCTGGCCTATCACGACCCGCTGACCAACCTGCCGAACCGGGCACTGCTGATGGACCGCCTGAGCCAGCAGATCGCCCTGCTCAAGCGCCACAACCTGCGCGGCGCCCTGCTGTTTCTGGACCTGGATCACTTCAAGCACATCAACGACTCCCTCGGCCACCCCGTTGGCGACACCGTGCTGAAAATCGTCACCGCGCGCCTGGAAGCCAGCGTGCGCACGGAGGACACCGTGGCCCGCCTGGGCGGCGACGAGTTTGTGGTATTGCTCAGCGGCCTGGAGGGCACCCGCCAGACGGTCAGCAGCCAGGTGCAAGCGCTGGCCGATACCCTGCGCGAATTGCTCTCGGAACCCATGTTCCTTGACGGTCACCGGTTGCAGGTCACGCCCAGCATCGGCGTGGCGCTGATCCCCGACCACGGCACCACACCCGCCGATCTGCTCAAGCGTGCCGACATCGCCCTGTACCGCGCCAAGGACTCCGGGCGCAACACCACGCAGATGTTCCACAACAGCATGCAAAAAACCGCCAGCGAGCGCCTGCGCATGGAAACCGACTTGCGCCTGGCTTTGTCACGCGGCGAATTCAGCGTGCATTACCAGCCCCAGGTGGATGCGCGAGGCAACAGGATAATCGGCGCCGAAGCCCTGGTGCGCTGGCAGCATCCACAATTGGGCGCGCAGTCGCCGGCGGAATTTATCAAGGTATTGGAAGACAGCGGCCTGATCCTGGAGGTCGGCACCTGGATTCTCGATGAAGCCTGCGGCGCCTTTGCCCAGTTGATTGCCGCCGGCCTGGTGGACCCGCTCAATTTCAGCCTGTGCGTGAATATCAGCCCGCGGCAGTTTCGCCAGAACGACTTTGTGGAACGGGTGGAGCACAGCCTCAAGCAATACGGCCTGCCGTTCAGCCTGCTGAAACTGGAAATCACCGAAGGCATCGTGATCCAGAACCTGGACGACACCGTGATGAAGATGCGCCGCCTGAAAAAACTCGGCGTGAGCTTTGCAATGGATGATTTCGGCACCGGCTACTCATCCCTGACCTATCTCAAGCGCTTGCCGGTGGACGCACTGAAGATCGATCAGTCGTTCGTGCGCGATGCGACCCACGACCCCAATGATGCAGAAATCATCCGCGCCATTGTGGCGATGGCGCGCAGCCTGAACCTGGAAGTCATCGCCGAGGGGGTGGAAACCCTGGAACAGCTGGCGTTCCTGCAAAAGCTGGGCTGCCATTTGTTCCAGGGGTATTTACACAGCCGGCCATTGCCGATCGAGGGTTTCAGGCGGTTGCTGGAATAGGGCCGCGCCTGATCACGCGAGGTTGCAAAAGATGCAGCCAAGCGCCACTGCCGTCAATGGAGCCGCCCGCCTGGCTGCCTGTTCAATTACATAAGCGCTACAGCATCGCCGTAGGTAGGGGCCGAGCCTCGGCGCCCCCACAACTCTTCACGACCATTGATAACCGCTACCGAATGCTTATCCCGATTGCACATACCCACTTGCCCACCGGCGAGCGCACTGACGGGCACCCTTCTCATGTGTTTCCTCAACCCCAGGCGCAGAAACCCTTCCCCCGGCCCCCACTCATCCTCCCCATTGTTCAGGCTGCGAATGGCAGCATGAAAACTCCTGCTCGCCGTACCATCGTTGTTTTCCATTTGCGCGCGCTTGGCGCTGACGGCAAAAAGAAACCGCGCATCCTTGAGCATCTCTTTATCGGGACCTATAAACCGCGAACCTTGTGCTGCTTGCGCCAACTCCGAGTCGGTCAATCTCAGCTGAAAATCGTCGCGCATGACCACGTGATAACCGCCAAGCTCTTTTCTCACTGAGCGAAAAATGTCCGTAGGGCTTTGACCAAATCGGTACATGGCTGCCTTGATGGCCGATACGGTAACGCAGTTGCCATCTGGCCCTTGGCGAAAGCCACTCCAGATGTTGTCCGGCTTAGCCCCATTACGCTTTATCGAAAGACCCGGAATGTTTGCGGCGACCTCAGGCTTTGGTGGTAGCGGTTCAGGTATGACCCGAGGCGGAACCTCAGGCAGAACCCTGGGCTGAGGAGGAATATCAGGAACTGTCGTATCTTTTTTACCGGACAACAGAGAAATCAGCTGTGAAAAAAAAGACGCAAATAGACCCGACAATGTAGTGACTAATTCCGTATTAGCACCAATGCTATTTTTAGCTGTCTCGACAGTCCGGCAATTAATTGGAGTGCACTGAAGAGCACCACTAATGGGCTTTAACGTATCAGCAGGTGCCGCCTGACGGACATCTATCACGCGCGCAATATTATTAATCGAATAGCACGACACAAGTTTCTCCTTAAACAGTACTTCTCCGAGTGATATGCCTCGGAGAAGCCCCCCGTTTTATTCAAGCGTTCTTATGAGCCAGCGGATTTCAGGATCTGGATGAAAGTCGAGCATTGAAGCGCCAGTTTTTGTCGAATTTATTCTCAGCAGGACCTGGGCTGGTCAAATCAGGAACAAACTTATCGGGCTGTGGCGCGGGTGTAGGTATCGGGTTGGTATCCGGATTCGGGCCTGGCTGTGGCATCGGGTTCGATTCCGGCTTCGGCCCCGGCTGTGGCACGGGGTTCGATTCAGGCTTTGGACCCGGCTGTGGCACGGGGTTCGATTCAGGCTTTGGACCGGGCTGCGGCACGGGGTTCGATTCAGGCTTCGGACCCGGCTGAGGCACGGGGTTCGATTCAGGCTTCGGACCCGGCTGAGGCACGGGGTTCGATTCAGGCTTTGGACCGGGCTGTGGCACGGGGTTCGATTCAGGCTTCGGACCGGGCTGGGGCACGGGGTTCGATTCCGGCTTCGGACCGGGCTGTGGCACGGGGTTCGATTCAGGCTTCGGACCGGGCTGTGGCACGGGGTTCGACTCCGGCCTTAGACCGGGCTGTGGCACGGGGTTCGATTCCGGCTTTGGACCCGGCTGTGGCACGGGGTTCGATTCAGGCTTCGGACCCGGCTGTGGCACGGGGTTCGATCCCGGCTTCGGACCGGGCTGTGGCACGGGGTTCGATCCCGGCTTCGGACCGGGCTGTGGCACGGGGTTCGATCCCGGCTTCGGACCCGGCTGGGGCACGGGGTTCGATTCCGGCGTTGGACCCGGCTGGGGCACGGGGTTCGATTCCGGCGTTGGACCCGGCTGTGGCACGGGGTTCGATTCCGGCTTCGGACCTTGCCTGGGATTTAAGTCCGGGGTTGGCCCGTCCTTTGTATCAGGGCAGTGACAGTGAGCGACATTGATGTTCACATGCACATTTGCTTCAGCATCATTAGTGACATTCACTGAAGGCATCGGCACTGACGGCTTCACTGGATGATCGTTTCTACCCGGTTTCGGCGTCAATCCTCCGTGATCTATTAGCATCCTCGGACCTTTTGCATCCGGCTTCACCGCTTGATCCGTCGTACCTGGCTTCACCGGCTGGTCTTTTGCATTCGGCTT
>NZ_BCBO01000177.1:0-2062 GCF_001320835.1 Pseudomonas sp. NBRC 111138
CAGCGACAGCGAATAGCTGACATCGAGCATGCGTGCGAGGTTTTCGGCACGCTCCAGGTAGCGTGACATCCAGTACAAATCCGAGGCAGTTCTACTCAACATGGCATCAGTCCTCGACCACCCAGGTGTCTTTGGTTCCGCCGCCCTGGGACGAGTTGACCACCAGCGAGCCTTCGCGCAGCGCCACACGGGTCAGGCCACCCGGCACCACGCGGGTGTCCTTGCCGGACAACACGAAGGGGCGCAGGTCGATATGGCGCGGGGCGATGCCGTTTTCGACAAATGTCGGGCAGGTGGACAAGCACAGGGTCGGCTGCGCGATATAGGCGTGTGGCTTGGCCTTGATACGCGCCCGGAACGCTTCGATTTCTGCGGTTGTAGACGCCGGGCCAACCAGCATGCCGTAACCACCGGAGCCCTGGGTTTCCTTGACCACCAGGTCGGGCAGGTTGGCCAGTACGTGGGACAACTCGTCAGGCTTACGGCATTGAAAAGTCGGAACGTTCTGCAGGATCGGCTCTTCATCGAGGTAGAAGCGGATCATCTCGGTGACGAACGGGTAAACCGATTTGTCGTCCGCGACTCCGGTGCCAATGGCGTTGGCAAGCACCACATTGCCGCACCGGTAGGCGGCGAGCAGGCCGGGTACACCGAGCATCGAGTCGGGGTTGAATGCCAAGGGATCTAGAAATGCATCATCGAGGCGACGGTAGATCACATCGACAGCCTTGGGCCCATCGGTGGTGCGCATGAACACACGGTCATCGCGCACGAACAAATCCGCGCCTTCCACCAACTCCACACCCATTTCCCGAGCCAGGAAGGCATGTTCGAAGAACGCGCTATTGAAACGCCCGGGCGTCAGTACCACCACACTGGGGTTATCCAGGGGGCTGGCGCTTTTGAGGGTGTCGAGCAGCAGGTTGGGGTAATGGTCGATGGGCGCGATGCGTTGGGCCGCGAACAACTCGGGGAACAGACGCATCATCATCTTGCGGTCTTCGAGCATGTAGCTGACACCGCTGGGCGTGCGCAGGTTGTCTTCGAGCACGTAGTACGTGCCGTCGCCATCGCGTACGAGGTCCACCCCGGAGATGTGCGAATAGATATCGCGGTGCAAGTCCAGGCCCCGCATTGCCAGTTGGTATTGCTCGTTGGCCAATACCTGCTCGGCGGGGATGATGCCGGCCTTGATGATGCGTTGGTCGTGGTACAGGTCGGTGAGGAACAGGTTCAGCGCCTTGACCCGCTGGATGCAACCGCGTTCGACAACCCGCCATTCACTCGCCGGAATGCTGCGGGGGATGGTATCGAAGGGGATCAGGCGCTCGGTGCCTTGTTCGTCCCCGTAGAGGGTGAAGGTGATGCCGGCGCGGTGGAACAGCAAATCGGCTTCACGCCGGCGCTGGGCCAGCAGTTCGGCAGGGGTGTCGGCCAACCAGCGGGCGAACTCGCGATAATGGGGGCGAACCTGCCCTGCCCCATCGTACATTTCATCGTAATAAGTGCGGATCATGCCGTACTCCTTGTCACCCGGACTCAAGAACCTTCGCAAGGCCCGTGCCAGCGGCATAAACACTTTATAATCAAACAGTTGCATAATCCGAGGGGATTTGCCGCACCGTCCTGGTGCGCGCAATTGCCTGGGCCACGCCGTACGCTCCGTTGCAATGCGGTGTTTGGCTATCAACAGCATAGTCAGAGTTGATTTCACTGCCCGCCTGCACATGCGGATAATCGCCCACATCGGTTGAACAGGACGTGTCCTACAGCCAAACCCTTTGCACATTCAGTAACGTATTGACTCGTGTACTGATGACTCCTCGGTCTTCCCTTTCCGCCACCCCATCCGGGTGGCTTTTTTTTGCGCCTGAAACGGCAGTTTCCGTTGCGACGGTAGCCCAAACAAAATCGGCCGACCCAAAGGTCAGCCGATACGCTGTGCTGCTCATAAATACCAACTACATGGGTAACCCACGCACCTCCTGCTTGACGCCCCATCCTTCGATGATCCCTCCCAGGGGCTCGACCACCGCTTCAAAGTCTTGCTCGAAGTCTCCTA
>NZ_BCBO01000178.1:0-10207 GCF_001320835.1 Pseudomonas sp. NBRC 111138
GCCGTCGTAGGTTGCGAACATGATTTTGCTCAGTTCGAGGTACCAGGCGCCATCGTCGCGCGCGCTGACCTGGGCGTTGAGGGACTCCCCACGAAATCGACCCGCAGCCCTGCGCGCCCGTTCCTCATCCGGGAAAATGGCGTAGAACTCGATGGGGTGAAAGCGCGAGAAATCAAAGCCGCCTTCTTTCATGCGGCGCAGTACGTTGGTGCTGATGTCTTCTTGATAGGCTGTGCTCATGAAACGTCCTCCTCACACCGATGGATAGACTTTCCGTGCTTCCTGAAGCCCCGCGCCCTGCTGGCGCGGGCACCACGGCATAACAACACCGCAGGAAAACAAGCATGTAGCTGACAAGACCAGACCTTAGCGATTCATTCGCTGATCTCGATTGCAGAGTAGCGTGAAGCTATCACCGCCACCAGAGGTGCTCGTGTGGCGCGTGAAAAATGTTTAGACGGAGGGAGAAATATCGAGAATCTGGATACTGTTCTGGTCTTTGAGAATCTTGACCGTCGGCTCGGGTTTACGGCCTTCCAGGTCATTGAGATCGAGCTTGGCAGCAATCGGCACCAGCTTCGCACGAATCATATGCGCAGCGTCTTCGAGGCTGGGCTTTTGTTCGCAGGTGAACTGCTGCACGGACGTTTCACCGTGATCATCAACGAAGGTAATTTGCCACGTTTGCATCGGTGCCTCCTCGATAAAACCCATAGGTGGGCTTACAAGTATCTGGACCTTGGCGGCGCGCAAAACGTTCCGCTCAAGCCCGGAGGCACCGGATCAACTGCACTTATTTTTCAGCGTGATCTTTCAAGGCTTTCAAGGTGTTGAACGGCGCGTCCACCACGAACTTGTTGGCCAGCCACGAAGGTACGCTGCCACCTGGTTCGGTGTGTACCTGGTAGGTGACTTCGGTCTGGTTATCGCCCTTTGGCACCAGCTTCCAGAAACCCTCCACCTGGGCGACCCGCACGTAGCCTTTTGCTTCAGGCTTGTAGGTCGGCACGCCTTCCAGTTTGCGCGTGACGGTGCCGTCAGCGGCTTTGGTGGTGGTGACGTGGATGTACGAGTCGCGGTCCGTCACGGGGAACGGGGCCTTGAACTGGGTGTAGGTCCAGGCCTCGTCGCCTTTCTTGTCGACGAGTTTCTGGGATTTGCATTCATGGATCCATGCGCAAGCACCGACCACATCTTCCTGCAGCGCCTGGACCTTGGCCAAAGGCGCCTTGATCACGGTCACGCCGCGATAGGCCTTGTACTTGGAACCGGCAATCTCGCTCAGGGACACCTTGATACCGTCTTCGTCCTTGGCGACTTGCCAATCCTCAGCCTGGGCAGTGGCCGCAAACAACAGCGTAAAACCGCACAGCACAGCCACTCGTTTCAGCGAACCCATCGTTGTATTCCTTATTGTTGAAGTTCCGATAGTAAAGCCCATCAAGCCGCCGTCATCTGCTCCCACCAGCCGATCAGCCGGATGGCATCGGCCTGGTCGTTGCCGCACACCTCAATATCGGCCTTGAAATCACTGCACACGGCGGGCCGCTGCGGTTGACCGAACAACTGGCACAATTGTTCCACCGACAGGTGCACGCAACGGACGCCAGCGGGTTTGCCCTGGGGCATTCCGGGTAGTGGCGAACTGATGGAGGGGGCAATGCAGCAGGCGCCACAGCCTTCACGGCATTTCATGACCAGCAGGTCCTCGACGACTCAATAGGGATGGCCGGGCTAGAGTACGCCCTTAAACAGCCGTTTTAAAATGGGCCAACAGGAGTTTTTCGCACAAAACAAAAATGACCGACCAGTCTGCGACAGATGGTCGGCAACCTGGGTCACCTGTGGACCGAAAGTTTATTGCTTGAATTCGAAATCCAGCGCAGCGCCTTCAACATCACGGCGCTCTTCGTTACGCAGTTGCAGCTTCATCTCATTGCTGAGCAAGCGGCCGTTGATCTGGAACGCACTGTTGTCGGTGGGCTTTTCACCAAACATCGGCGGCAACAGAGGCACGCTCTTGGGCTTGGGCATGGTGCCAATGGGTTGCAAGTGCCTGACCATGTCCGAAGGCAGGGACAGGTCCAACTGTGCCGGTGGCAGTTTGGTCTGGGCGACCTCATGGGCCGACTTGGACTTGCTCGCCACGGGTGCACGCTTTTTGGTCGAAGCGGCTTTCTTTTGCGCGGCAGGGGATTTTTTCGCAGGCGTTGGCTGCTTGGCTGAGGTCTTTTGCTCGGCACCGACAACAGGCTTACCTTCAGCCACCGGTGCTGCAGCCAGCACGCTACCGGCATTGCACAGGCTCAGCAGACCAAGCATCAACGTAACGCGAAAAATAGAAGTCATATCGCCAACAGCATTAACGGCAGAAGGCCATATGCTCGCTTGTTGTGCGCGGCATGACAAGGGCACAGATCAGACTTGTCCCCTTTGCTCGCCTCAAAAACCCGCGGCGGCCTCTTGGCACAGCTGGCTGGCAAGCATTCCCAGAGTCATCAACGCCCTCTCCGCCTCGCGGTTCCACGGCGTGCCGCAATTGAGCCGAATACAGTGGTTGAACTGTTCGGTATTACTGAAAATCAGCCCTGGCGCAATGCTGATGCCTTGTTGCAGGGCACGCACATGCAGTTCCTGAGTATTGACCCGCCCCGGCAAACTGACCCACAGGATAAAGCCGCCGGTCGGGCGGGTCATCTGGGTGCCCTCGGGGAAATACTGCTGCACCGCCAATTGGAAGGCGCTGAGGTTCTTGCGGTATTCCTGGCGGATGTAGCGCAAATGACGGTCGTAGCCACCGTTTTCCAGATAGGCCGCGACGCCCATCTGGGTGACGCTGCATGCCGAGTGCGTGCTGAACATCTGCAGGCGCTGGATTTCCTGCTGGTATTTGCCGGCAATCATCCAGCCAATGCGTACGCCCGGCGACAAGGTCTTGGAAAAGCTTGAGCAATAGATCACCCGGTCGAGGCGGTCGTAGGCCTTGAGGGCTTTGGTGCGGCCGAGTTCGAACATCAACTCGCCGTAAATATCATCTTCGACAATCTGGATATCGAAGTCCGACGCCAGGCGCAGCAACTGTTTCTGCCGCTCCTCTGGCATCGTGCCGCCCAGCGGGTTACTCAAGCGCGTGGTCAGCACCAGCGCCTTGATCGACCATTGGTTGGCGGCCAGTTGCAGGGCTTCCAGGCTCATGCCCGTGGCGGGGTCGCTGGGGATCTCGATCACCTTGAGGCCCAGCAGATCAGCCAATTGCAGCAAGCCGTAATAGGTCGGTGATTCAGCCGCGATCAGGTCGCCAGGGCGCGTCAGCACGCGCAACGACATTTGCAAGGCATCGACACAGCCGTGGGTAATCACCACTTCGGAAGGGTCCACTACCACCCCGGCATCGCGCATGCGGATCGCCACCTGGCGCCGCAGGGGTTCAAAGCCAGGGCTGAACATGTAGCTGAACGCCCGTGGGCTCTGGAAACGCGTGACCTTGGCCAATTGCTGATGCAATGCCCGCACCGGCAGGTAGTCGACACTCGGCACCGCCGCCCCCAGGGGAAAAACCCCTTCACGGCGCGACTCGACCAGCACCTGCTGGATGATACTGCTACGGGTGACCAACCCTGGGCGCTCGACCCGTGCGATATCAGGCGTAGGCGCCGTGAGTGCTGGCGTCTGGTGCACGTAGTAGCCCGACTGCGGCCGCGCCCGGATCAGCCCCTGGTCTTCCAGGTTGGCGTAGGCCTGCAGCACCGTGGCATGGCTCACATTGAGCTGGGAACTCATCTTGCGCACCGACGGCACGCGCTCCCCCGGTTGGTAGACACCGCGGCGGATGTCCTCAGCCAGTTGCTGGGCAATACGTTGGTAAAGCAACAGATTGGTCATGACGCAGCACTCGATTTCACGGGCATTTTATTTTTGTGTGAAACATACCGGCACAGTTTAGAAGTGTACGGGGACAGTTGCCACAATAGTCGAGCGCGGGCAGGAGTGACAGTAAAAACTGCCGGGGGAGCTGGGGTGGGCATCGCCGAAACGAAATGTGGGAGCGGGCTTGATCGCGAAGGCAGTGTGTCAGTCAGCACATCCAGTACTGAGCCACCGCATTCGCGAGCAAGCCCGCTCCCACAATTTGGAGCTGCGTCAGCTGTTAGCGCGCAGCGCCCAATTGGCCCTTCTCGTCAGAGAACACAATTTCCACCCGACGGTTCTGCGCGCGGCCACGCTCGGAGGCATTGGCTTCCACCGGGTATTGGTCGCCATAACCTTCGACTTCGATGCGCTTGTCATCGATGCCCAGGTCCATCAACAGGTCGGCCACCGATTGAGCCCGGTCGCGGGACAGTTTCAGGTTTTCCTGCTCGCCACCGGTGTTGTCGGTATAACCCTCGATGCGCACCCGACGCTTGGGGTTCAGTTGCAGGAATTGCACGATCTTGAGCACCGTGCGGTTGGCCGAGTTCTGCAGCTCCGCTTCGCCGGTGTCGAACAGTACGTCGCCCAGGGTCATCACCAGGCCACGGTCGGTCTGGGTGGTGAGGCTGGCGATTTGCGCTTCAACCCACTTGCCCTGCTGTTGCACGCTGGCCAGCTTGTTTTCGCGCAAGGCCAGTTGCAGGCGCTGACGTTCCAACTCCAGTTGGGTACCGCGCTCGGCATTCAGGCCCTGCTGGGTGTGCTCTCGGGCGATGGCGCTGTACCGCTGGCTCAGGTAGGCGTAATGCACCACATCGGAGCCGCTGCCCCAGTAGCTGGACAGGCGATCGGCGCGGGCCAGGGACTCTCCGGCGCGGATCACGTCCTTGGGCGCGAAGCGCAGCACGTTGGCATCTTCCTTGACCTTTTGAAAGTCATCGCCGGCCTGCTGCAACGCCTGCTCACTCGTGGGTTGGCTCGCACAGCCGCCCAGGGCCACGCTGCCCAGCAGCAGTACACAGCTCAGGCCACGGATCATCGGGCTCATTGTGCTTCTCCCAACTGCAGCTGCTTACGCAGGCGAGTGATACGGGTATTGAGCACGTTCAATTGTTCCTGGCTCTTGCCGGTCAGCACTTTGGCTTCGGCCAGGCGTGCGTCCAGCTCAGCCTGCTCGGCGCGCATCCGCGCTCGCTTGTAGGATTGGTCGGCCATGTTGCCCTTGGCCCGGGCGAATTTTTCTTCGGCCAGCTTCAGTTCGGGGGATTCATCGGTGTTGGCCCCGACCGCGGTGGCTTGTTCCAAGGCTTGCTGGGTCAGGCGCATTTGTTCGATCGGCGCAGGATCGGTTGCGCATCCCGCCAGCGCGACAACGGCAAGGGCCGCGAAAAGAGCTCGAAAAATCACTGTAAATCCCTACTTTGTTGGGGTGCCGACAGGTTGTTGCAGTTGCGCTTTCCAACGCTCCAGATTGCGCTGCAGCGCGGCTTGAGCGGCACCGGAGGCGGGCAATTCTGTCATCTTTTTCGTCAGCTGTCCGCGAAGCCAAGGATCATTGCAGGCCGAGTTGTGGGAAATCGCCAGGTACAGGCCAGGCTGATCGACAGGCACTTCATGGGCCACCAGGTCATTACTCATGCCCAGGGTCTGGGCCATGGCCATGCCGGAATAGCGCCCAGCCAGCACGTAGTCCACCTCACCGAGCAACAGTTTCTGGAAAGCCGGCGTCAAATTGGGCAGGCGTTGCAGGTTGAGTTGCTGGCTGGCGAAGGTTTCGAACTCCGCGCTCAAGCGCGCACGCTCCGAGACTGCACCTTTGTGGCCGTGCAAATCGGCGGCGGTGGAATAGACCACGGCCGAATCCTTGCGCGTCCATACCAGGTAGTCGGTCTGCATCAGCGCCGGATGGATGTAGTCGAAGTGGTCCAGTTCACCCAGGTTCAGCGGTGCGTCGGCGAGAATGTCCATGCGCCCGCTGCGTGCTTCATCAAGGGCCAGGGAGCGTTTGCCGCCGTAGAGCAGGTCGATTTTCAGCCCGAGCTCCTTGCCCACTTGTTGCAGCACGTCAGCGGTCGCGCCGATCAGGTGCGTAGGGTCCTGGGGGTCGCGCCAGAGTAAAGGCGGTGCGTCCGGGCTGCCGGTGATCACCAGGCGCTCGCACTTGCCGGCGGCGAGCGTCAGGCTCGGCAGCAGCGTAAGGCCCAACAGTACAGTCCAGGGGCGCAGCGCCATGGCATGTTCCTTCCTAAAGTGCTCGCGAAAAACGTCAACGATAACGCGTGCGTTCTGAATAAATGCGGCGCCTGTGGTTTTTTCGCGAGCGAGCTCGCTCCTACAGGGAATAAAAAAGCCCGGTCATAAGACCGGGCTCTTTATAAGTGAAGCGGCTGGATTAGACCAGCTTCTCCAATTCAGGTACGGCTTCGAACAAGTCCGCCACCAGGCCATAATCGGCAACCTGGAAGATCGGAGCTTCTTCGTCCTTGTTGATCGCAACGATCACTTTGGAGTCTTTCATACCGGCCAAGTGCTGGATCGCGCCGGAGATACCGACGGCGATGTACAGCTGTGGCGCAACGATCTTGCCGGTCTGGCCGACCTGCATGTCGTTGGGTACGAAACCTGCGTCAACGGCTGCGCGGGAAGCGCCGACCGCAGCACCCAGCTTGTCGGCCAGGGCGTACAGGTGTTTGAAGTTGTCACCGTTCTGCATGCCACGCCCGCCGGAAACGACGATTTTGGCAGCAGTCAGTTCAGGACGGTCCGACTTGGCCAGCTCTTCGCCGACGAAGCTGGAAGTGCCAGCGTCGTGGGCAGCGGAGACGGCTTCAACGGCAGCCGAGCCACCTTCGGCAGCAACCGGGTCGAAACCGGTGGCGCGTACGGTGATGACCTTGACCGAAGCATTGGACTGCACGGTGGCGATGGCGTTACCGGCGTAGATCGGGCGCTTGAAGGTATCGGCGCTTTCTACCGAGATGATCTCGGAGATCTGGTCAACGTCCAGCTGGGCGGCAACGCGTGGCAGGATGTTTTTGCCGTTGGAGGTAGCGGCGGCCAGGATGTGGCTGTAGCCAGCGCCAAGCTCGGCGACCAGCGGTGCAACGTTTTCCGGCAGCTGATGCGCATAAGCGGCATTGTCAGCGTTCAGGACTTTGCTCACGCCTGCGATTTTTGCAGCCGCTTCAGCCACGGCGCCAGCGCCCTGACCAGCAACCAGCACGTGGATGTCCCCACCGATTTTAGCGGCAGCGGCCACGGTGTTCAGGGTAGCCGGAGCCAGCACCTTGTTATCGTGTTCGGCGATTACGAGGATAGTCATGATCAGATCACCTTCGCTTCGTTTTTCAGTTTCTCAACCAGTTCAGCTACCGACTTGACCTTGATACCCGCGCTGCGTGCAGCCGGCGCTTCGACTTTGACGGTCTTGTTGGTAGAGGCGGTGGAAACGCCCAAAGCGTCCGGAGTCAGCGTCTCCAGAGGCTTCTTCTTGGCTTTCATGATGTTTGGCAGGGACGCATAACGCGGCTCGTTCAAACGCAGGTCGGTGGTGACGATGGCCGGCAGTTTCAAGGAAACCGTCTGCGCGCCGCCGTCGATTTCACGGGTGACCGCAACGCTGTCGCCGCTCACTTCGACTTTCGAAGCGAAGGTGCCCTGGCCGTAACCGGTCAGTGCAGCCAACATCTGGCCAGTCTGGTTGTTGTCGCTGTCGATGGCTTGTTTGCCCAGGATCACCAGTTGTGGCTGCTCCTTGTCGACAACGGCCTTGAGCAGCTTGGCAACGGCCAGGGAGGTCAGCTCTTCAGCGGACTCCACCAGAATGGCGCGGTCGGCGCCCAGGGCCAAAGCGGTACGCAACTGCTCTTGGGCAGTGGTCGGCCCGATGGACACCACGACGATTTCCGTCGCCACGCCTTTCTCTTTCAGGCGTACGGCTTCTTCCACAGCGATTTCGCAGAAAGGGTTCATCGACATCTTGACGTTAGCAAGGTCGACGCCGGAATTGTCCGCCTTGACGCGAACTTTCACGTTGTAATCGACAACGCGTTTGACAGCTACAAGAACCTTCATGGATTCCTCGTTACTCTCCGGTGAAAAGAAAGTCGCCTAGGCGAACCTGGCGGTTGATGCTCATCGGCACACAAGGGCACCTCCAAAGACCTCGGCAGTGGCCTTGCACACGGGAAATGACGACCGTTCGTCAGTGGTGACTGAGAGGTCATTCTTTATCGTGGCGTGTAAACTGCGCCCCAACGTTTGGGTGCGCATCACCTTCATTGCCTTCGGCCTGTCTTTGGACGTGCTCTTGAAACCTGCAGTCTGCCTACGGGAAGCGCAAAACCGACCGTATCTTGACCGGAACGCCTATTCTGGTCAATACGGCAAAATGGTCAGTCATAAGCCCCGTTGCTTTGATTTATCTAGGCTGCAGGCAATTCAAACAAACGTTTGTATTGGACGCTGTCAGTGGTCTATATATAATGCGCCACCTAGAGAGACAGGTGGGTCCTGCCTTCGCGCAGAACCACACCGAACCTCCACCCATTAGAAAAAAAAGCCTGTTGAGCCTTGAGTAGGAGATAGCCTGTGGAACGCGAATACATGGAATTCGACGTGGTCATCGTCGGCGCTGGCCCGGCTGGCCTGTCTGCCGCCTGCCGACTGAAGCAGAAGGCCGCCGAAGCCGGTAAGGAAATCAGCGTCTGCGTGGTCGAGAAAGGCTCCGAAGTCGGCGCCCATATCCTCTCCGGTGCCGTGTTTGAACCACGTGCCCTGAACGAGCTGTTCCCGGACTGGAAAGCACTCGGCGCCCCGCTCAACACGCCCGTGGTGCGCGATGAAATCTATGTACTGCGCAGCCCGGAAGCCTCCACCAAGGTGCCCGACTTCTTTGTGCCCAAGACCATGCACAACGAAGGCAACTACATCATTTCCCTGGGCAACCTGTGCCGCTGGCTGGCCCAGCAAGCCGAGAACTTGGGCGTGGAAATCTACCCGGGCTTCGCCGCCCAGGAAGCGCTGTTCGACGAGAACGGCGTGGTACGCGGCATCATCACCGGCGACCTCGGCGTCGACCGTGAAGGCAAGCCAAAAGACGGCCTGTACACCCCGGGCATGGAGCTGCGTGGCAAGTACACGCTGTTCGCCGAAGGTTGCCGTGGCCACATCGGCAAGCAACTGATCCAGCGCTTCAACCTGGACAGCGACGCCGACGCCCAGCACTACGGCATTGGCCTGAAGGAAATCTGGGAAATCGACCCAGCCAAGCACCAGCCGGGCCTGGTGGTGCACACCGCCGGTTGGCCGCTGGACATCATGGGTAAAGAGAACACCGGTGGCTCTTTCCTTTATCACCTGGAAAACAATCAAGTCGTGGTCGGCCTGATCGTCGACCTGTCCTACAGCAATACCTTCCTGTCGCCGTTCGATGAATTCCAGCGCCTCAAGCACCACCCGGTGCTGGCCCAGTACCTGGAAGGCGGCAAGCGGGTCAGCTACGGCGCCCGCGCGATCTGCAAAGGTGGCCTGAATTCGCTGCCGAAGATGGTCTTCAAGGGCGGCGCGCTGATCGGTTGCGATCTGGGCACCCTGAACTTCGCCAAGATCAAAGGCAGTCACACCGCGATGAAGTCCGGCATGCTCGCCGCCGACGCCGTGGCCGACCGCCTGTTTGCCGAATCCGAGGGCGGTGATGAGCTGACCACATATGTCGACAGCTTCAAAGCCAGCTGGCTGTATGAAGAACTGTTCGCCAGCCGTAATTTCGGCCCGGCCGTGCACAAGTTCGGCGCAATCATCGGCGGCGGTTTCAACTGGCTCGACCAGAATATTTTCGGCGGCAAGATTCCTTTCACCCTGCACGACACCAAGCCGGACTACGCCTGCCTGAAGCTGGCCAAAGACAGCCAGAAGATCGACTACCCCAAACCCGACGGCAAGCTGAGCTTCGACAAACTGAGCTCTGTGTTCATCTCCGGCACCAACCATGAAGAAGAGCAGCCGTGCCACTTGAAGCTCAAAGACCCAAGCATCCCGATCGGCACCAACCTGCCGCTCTACGATGAACCGGCGCAGCGCTACTGCCCGGCAGGCGTGTATGAAGTGGTGACCAAGGAAGACGGCGAGAAACGCTTCCAGATCAACGCCCAGAACTGCGTGCACTGCAAGACCTGTGACATCAAGGACCCCTCGCAGAACATCACCTGGGTGACGCCGGAAGGCGCGGGCGGGCCGACTTACCCGAATATGTAAGTAGTTCGCTTAACCAGAAAAGGCTCCCGAAATGGGTAAT
>NZ_BCBO01000179.1:0-4887 GCF_001320835.1 Pseudomonas sp. NBRC 111138
TGGGGCGCGAAGCGGCCCCAAAAATGGGACTGCTACGCAGTCCAGCGGGAGCAAGCTCCCTCGCCACAAGTCACTGGTTGTCTGCTCTAGCTCTTAACTGACTGGCATTACCCGAAATGGGAGCCTTTTTTGTGGGCGACATCGATCAATATGTGGGAGCTGGCTTGCCTGCGATGGCGGTCTTCAGGTGCCAAATGTATAGCTGACCCACCGTTATCGCAGGCAAGCCAGCTCCCACAATAACCTCGTGGTGTCAGGCGGCCCGCTCTTCCCCCGGGTTGCGCAGGAAATAGCGCTTGTACTCCCGACTGAACTGCGACGTGCTCTGGTACCCCACCTTGTGCGCCGCCTGTGCCACGCTCATGCCTTCCACCAGCAGCAACTGCTGGGCCTTCAATAGCCGCAGGCGCTTGAGGTACTGCACCGGCGATAACAAGGTGCAGCGTTTGAAATGCTCATGAAAGGTCGACGCACTCATGTGCGCATACCCGGCCAACGTCTCGATATTCAGCGGCTCGGCGTAATGGGCATGCAGGTGATTCAATGAGGTGGCGATGCGCGAAAACTGCCCCTGTTGTTCCACCAGCGCACGCAACACATCCGCCTGAGGGCCACGCAAGGCGGTGAACAACAATTCGCGCACCCGCGCAGGCCCCATGATCCGGCTTTCCAGCGGATCGTGCAGGCACTGCAACAACCGCTCGACGCAGCCGCGCATCGTATCGTCCAGCACCACCGAACTCATCGACTCCAAGGTCTGCGCGGTCGGCGGCGGCCCGGCTTGCATGCCCATGGCAATCACCAACTCGCCCAACACCACGCGGTCGATGCCTACCGTCACGCCATACAACGGCGCCTCGGGGGCCATGGCAAAGGTCTCGCATTCGAACGGCACCGGCATCGCCTGGATCAGGTAATGCCCGGCGCCATACTCCAGCGTGCGCGGGCCGAGGTAGGCGACCTTGCTGCCCTGGGCCACGAACATCAGGCTTGGCTCATAGATCTGCGGCCCACGCGCCACATCGCAACTGGCGCGCAGCACCTGCACGCCGGGCAGGTGAGTCGGGGAAAAACCGTCGCGGGGCGTGAGCCCTTCGATCAAGGCAACCAGCGTGGCATTGGCGTCCAAATGGCGGGTCAACAGCATGGCAAAAAACTTCGCGAATGAGGGATGACAGCATCATCGCAGGTCTGGCGGCCAATATATCCAAACCTCAGGCACTGCCGGACGAATAGGCATGAGACTCGGAGCAATTGCCATGTTCGCGCCCCCAGGCCGGCGCGCAGAATTTGCCGCCTCTGCAGTCCAAGCTTTTGTGAGGTTTACTATGTACACCGCCATCGGTTACGCCGCCCAGTCGGCCACCACGCCCCTCGCCCCGATGTCATTTGAACGCCGCAGCCCGCGCGTCGATGACGTGGCCATCGAGATCCTCTACTGCGGCGTGTGCCACTCCGATATCCACCAGGCGCGCAACGAATGGGGCATCGCCGTGTACCCGCTGATGCCGGGCCACGAGATTGTCGGCAAAGTCACCGCGGTCGGCGCCAACGTCACTGCGCATAAAGTCGGTGACCTGGTGGGCGTAGGCTGCATGGTCGACTCGTGCCGTCACTGCGAAGCCTGCCAATCAGACCTTGAGCAATACTGCCTCGAAGGCCCGACCATGACCTATGCCACGCCGGACCGCGTGGATGGCAGCAACACCATGGGTGGCTACTCCGACAGCATCGTGGTCAGTGAACACTTTGTGGTGAAGATCCCGGCCAAGCTCGACCTGGCCAGCGCTGCGCCGATCCTGTGCGCAGGCATCACCACCTACTCGCCCCTCAAGCACTACGGCGTGAAAGCCGGCGATAAAGTCGGGATCCTCGGCATGGGTGGCCTGGGCCACATGGGCATCAAGTTCGCCAAAGCCATGGGCGCCGAAGTCACGTTGTTCACGCGCTCGGCCAGCAAGGCCGAGGAAGGCCGTCGCCAGGGCGCCGACCATGTGATCGTGTCCACGGATGCCGAGCAGATGAAAGCCGCTGCGGGGCACTTCGATTTCCTGCTGGACACCATCCCGGTGCAGCACGACCTGAACCCCTACCTCGATGTGCTGCGCTTTGACGGCGTGCATATCCTGGTCGGCCTGATCGAGCCGGTGGACCCACCCGTCAACGCTGCCAAGCTGGTGCTGGGTCGTAAAGTCTTGGCCGGCTCGCTGATCGGCGGCATTGCCGAAACCCAGGAAGTCCTGGATTTCTGCGCCGAGCATGGCATTACCTGCGACATCGAGATGCTCGACATTCGCCAGATCAACGAAGCTTATGCGCGCATGATTGCCGGTGATGTGAAGTACCGCTTTGTCATCGACATGGCGAGCCTGAAAGCCTGATCAGGCCTTGGCGCCCAACTCCGCTGACAGCCGGGCTGCGACCTGTTTGATCACAGGGATCAGTTCGGCCATTTTCTCCAGCGGCATGTAGGGCACCGTACTGGCAATGCTGATGCCGGCGACAATGCGCCCGCTGGCATCGCGCACCGGTGCGGCCACGCAGCGGATCGAAGGTTCGTTGTCTTCGAGGTCAAACGCGTAGCCACCCTCGACATACTCATGCATGCGCTGTTCGAACTGCGCCCAGGATTGCTCCGGGTGCTGCGGCCATTGCAGGCTCTTGCCCACCGCTGGCAAGCTCGCCTCATACAAGCGCTGCCACTCCTGCGGCGAATCATCCAGCATCAACGCCTTGCCGATACCGGTGCGCGCCAGCGGCATGCGATGGCCGACCCGCGAGCGCATTTCCGGCCCATTGCGGCCGGGGTTCTTGTGCAGGTAAAGCACCTCGTCGTACTCACGAATCGCCAGGTGAATGGTATCGCCGGTCAGCGCCGACAACTCATCCAGGTAGGGCACCGCCAGGTTCACCAAGGGCAACTCTTCACGGGCCTGAAACCCCAACTCGATCAGCTTGGGCCCCAGCAGATAACCGACCTGGGGCACCACGCGCAGGTAACGCTCGTCCACCAGGCAACTGGCCAGGCGGTGCGTTGTGCTGCGCGTGGTGCCGATGCGCCGGGCGATCTCCTTGAGATCCCGCGCACCAGCCGCCACCGCTTGCACCACGCCCAGGCCGCGCAACAGGGTCTGGGTGCCGGTGGGGGCGGCGTCTTTGACGGGGGTGTGGGCGTTTTCCTGCATATCGGGCCTATAAGTATGAAAGCGGGGGCATTATGGCAAATACCGCCCTCTTGAACACAGGAGATCCAAGGTGGGAGCTGGCTTGCTGTGGCGAGGGAGCTTGCTCCCGTTCGACAGCGCAGCTGGAGCCGGCTTTTGGGGGCGCTTCGCACCCCAGCGCAAGCAAGCTTGCTCGCCACAGCAAGCCAGCTCCCACAGTTTGATCTTCACAGGGCGACCATTAGCGTTGTTTCATGCGGTCGATTATCACCGCCAGCAACAGGATCGAGCCACGAATCACATATTGGTAAAAGGTATCGATGTTCTTCAGGTTCATCGCATTCTCGATGATCGCCAGAATCAACACCCCGGCAATCACATGGCGGATCATGCCGATGCCGCCGCTCAACGACACCCCGCCCAGCACGCACGCCGAAATCACCGTCAGCTCGAAACCCTGGCCAATCATCGGCTGGCCCGAGGTCATGCGTGACGCGAGGATCACCCCGGCCAATGCGCCGATCAAACCGTGCACGGCAAAAATGATGATTTTGGTGCGATCGACATTGACCCCGGCGAGCAACGCCGCTTCCTGGTTGCCGCCAATGGCCATGGTGTTGCGCCCATAGGTGGTGTAATTGAGCAGCCAGCCAAAGAACACAAAGCACAGTACGGTGATGATGATCGGCACCGGCACGCCCAGCAGTTGGCCGTTGCCGAACACGAAGAACCCTTCATTCATCACCCCCACCGCCTTGCCGTTGGAGAAGATGTAGGCCAGGCCGCGCACGATCTGCATGGTCGCCAGGGTGGCAATCAACGCATTGATGCGCAGCTTGGCGATCACGATGCCGTTGATCAGCCCTACCACCAGGCCCATAGCCAAGGCCGCCAACACGCCGAGTACCACGCTGTCGGTGTCGCGCATCACGATGCCCGCCACCACCCCGGCGCAGGCGATCACCGAGCCTACCGACAAGTCGAAGTGCCCTGAGGCCAGGCAGAACAACATGGTGCACGCAGCAATACCGACGGTCGAAATCGCCAGGCCCAGACCGCGCATGTTCAGCGGTGACAGGAAGTTATCGATGAATACCGCGCTGAGCACAAAAATGCCCAGTGCCGCCAGCAGCATCACCCAGTCATCGAGAAATTTGCGCTGATTAAAACCCGGCCAGAAACCCTTTGCAGTTTTTACCTCAGACATAGCCAAACCCTCTTGTTCTTGTTCAAGCCCGCGACTGTGGCAGCGCCAGTTGCAGCAGGCGCGCTTCATCCGCTTGGGCGCGGGGCAACTCACCGGTCAGGGCGCCTTCACTCATCACCAGGATGCGGTCGGAGATGCCCATCACTTCCATCAGGTCACTGGACACCACGATCACCGCTATGCCGCTGGCCGCCAGGTTATGGATGATTTGGTAGATCTCCGACTTGGCGCCGATGTCGATACCCCGGGTGGGTTCGTCCAGCAGCAGGACCTTCATCGGCATCGACAACCAGCGGCCAAGGATGGCTTTCTGTTGGTTGCCACCGGACAGGTACAGGATTTTCTGCTCGGCACTCGGCGTCTTGACCTTCATGGCCTGGATCTGCCGTTCGGCGTTGCCCTTCTCCCAGCCGTCGCGCAGCAACCAGCCGAACGAGGCATGGGCACTACGGGCGCTGATGTTGATATTTTCCGCCACGCTGGAAAGCGGAATGATGCCTTCCTTTTTGCGGTCTT
>NZ_BCBO01000180.1:0-13675 GCF_001320835.1 Pseudomonas sp. NBRC 111138
CCGCCCCAGATGTCAGCGGTGAAGATGTCCAGCTTGAACGCGAACAGCGCGATGAGCACGAACAGCAGCAGCGGCACCACCTTGGCGACGGTGGTTACCAGGTTAATGAACGCCGCTTCCTTGATTCCGCGCAGCACCAGGAAATGCACGGCCCACAACAGCACTGACGCAGCGATCACCGCCGTCGGGGTATTGCCCTCGCCAAAGACCGGGAAGAAATAGCCCAAGGTGCTGAACAGCAAGACGAAGTAGCCGACGTTGCCCAGCCAGGCGCTGATCCAGTAACCCCAGGCAGATGAAAAACCCATGTAGTCGCCGAAACCGGCCTTGGCGTAGGCGTAGACCCCGCCGTCGAGGTCAGGCTTGCGGTTGGCGAGGGTCTGGAACACGAAGGCGAGGGTCAACATGCCGATGGCGGTAATCACCCAGCCGATCAACACCGCACCGACATCGGCGCTGGCGGCCATGTTTTGTGGCAATGAAAAGATACCGCCGCCAATCATCGAGCCGACGACAAGTGCGACCAGGGCGCCTAGTCGAAGTTTTCCGGGAGTTTCAGACATTGCATGACTCCAATGCAGGAGAAGAGAGACCACAGAATAATTCCGTGCGCTAATCAAACAGCTGACTCAGATCACTTCATTGGCACATTCCATTGTGAATTAACGACTTAGGGTGAGGTTTTTGCGGGCGAACAAGTCCCGCAAAGGCGCTTGATAGAGCGCTCTTTGCTTTGTGGTTAATCATTTGGTCGAGGACATGGGTGTTGACGCTAGTTCGTATTTGCGAATGTGCAAATTTTTTGTACGTTGTTTGACTATCGCTTCATAATTGACGTATTTAAATTCTAAATAAGCCTAAACTTCCTACCTTTACATATCCTTATGTTATGACAACGTCATTAATCTGAATTACTTATGTGCGCAGTTGTCGCCCAACCGTTTATTTCGAGGAAGCTGCATGACCCAACCCGCCCAGAAACTTCGGCTCAGTGCCCTGATTGCCCTGGTGGTGGGCTCGATGATTGGCGGCGGCATCTTTTCATTGCCGCAGAACATGGCTGCCCGTGCCGAAGTGGGGGCCATCTTGATCGGCTGGGCGATCACCGCCATCGGCATGCTGACCCTGGCCTTTGTGTTCCAGACGTTGGCGAACCGTAAGCCCGAACTGGACTCCGGGGTATATGCCTACGCCAAGGCGGGTTTTGGCGATTACATGGGCTTTTCATCCGCCTGGGGTTACTGGATCAGTGCGTGGATGGGCAATGTCGGTTATTTCGTCTTGCTATTCAGCACCCTTGGCTACTTTTTTCCGGCATTCGGCCAGGGCAATACACCGCTCGCCATCGGCTGCGCGTCGCTGTTGCTGTGGGCCGTGCATTTTCTGGTGATGCGCGGGATCAAAGAGGCAGCGTTCATCAACCAGGTGACGACGGTGGCGAAGATCGTGCCGCTGCTGATGTTTATCGTGATCGCCGCCGTTGCATTCAAGGCGGATATTTTCACCCGCGATATCTGGGGAATGGGTAACCCGCAGATGGGCAGCGTGGTCGAGCAGGTGCGTCACATGATGCTGGTCACGGTGTTTGTGTTTATCGGGATCGAAGGCGCCAGTGTGTATTCGGCGCGGGCGCAGAAACGCTCGGACGTGGGGCGCGCCACGGTGATTGGTTTCGTGGGCGTGCTGGCCTTGCTGGTGCTGGTGAATGTGTTGTCCCTGGGCATCATGAGCCAGCCGGAGCTGGCGCAATTGCAGAACCCGTCCCTGGCCGGTGTGTTGGAGCATATCGTCGGGCCTTGGGGCGCGGTATTGATCAGTATCGGCCTGGCGGTTTCGCTGCTCGGCGCGTTGCTCTCCTGGGCGCTGCTGTGCGCGGAAATCCTCTATGCCACCGCCCAGGACAAGACCATGCCGGCGTTCCTGAAGAAGGAAAACGCCAATCAGGTGCCGGTCAATGCCTTATGGCTGACCAACGTGATGATCCAAGCATTCCTGGTGATCACGCTGTTTTCCGCCAGCACCTACACCACCCTGATCTACCTGGCTTCCTCAATGATCCTGGTGCCTTATTTGTGGTCGGCGGCCTATGCGGTGCTGTTGAGCGCGCGCGGCGAAACCTATGCAGGCTGGCAGCGTCGGCGCATGAAAGATCTGCTGGTGGGGCTGGTTGCCCTCGGTTATGCGATCTGGCTGCTGTATGCGGGGGGCTTGAAGTACTTGCTGCTGTCGGCGTTGCTGTACGCACCGGGTGTGATCCTGTTTGCCCTGGCCAAGCGCGAGCAGGGCCAACCCTTGTTTACCACCGTGGAAAAAGGCATTTTCAGCGGCGTGATCGCGGGCGCCGGGTTAGCCGCGTATGGGCTGTATAGCGGGGTATTGTCACTGTGAGACTGGCGTATCAACCGCCCTACGACTGGGCGGCGATGCTGGGGTTCCTATCGGTGCGGGCGATTACCGGGTTGGAAACCGTGGTCGCCGGCGTGTATCGGCGCAGTATCAGTGTGGCGGGGCGACATGGCTGGGTCAGCGTCGAACCGGGCGCGGGGGATTGGCTGGAGGTGACGGTCGACTTTCCCGAGCCTGCCGCGATGCCTGAGATCGAGCGGCGCTTGCGCAGGATGTTTGATCTGGACGCGGTGCCTGAGGTGATCAACGCGCAATTGTCGCAAGACCCCCTGATGGCGCAACTGGTTGCGGCCCGCCCTGGCCTGCGGTTGCCTGGCACCTGGGATGGGTTGGAACTGGCGATTCGTGCAGTGCTGGGCCAGCAGATCACCGTGGTGGCGGCGATTCGCCTGGCGGGCAAGCTGGTGGCGCAGTATGGCCAGACCCTGCAAACCCCGCACGCCGGTATTACCCACCTGTTTCCGACACCTGAAGTGTTGGCTGCGGCGGACCTGGCGACCCTGGGCATGCCCAAGGCGCGGGGCCGTACGTTGTCTGGTGTGGCCCAGGCGCTATTGGATGATCCACAGCTTTTCGAACCGAAGGCCAGCCTCCAGGACGGCGTTGCAAGGCTAGTGGCATTGCCGGGGATTGGAGAGTGGACCGCGCAGTACATCGCCATGCGCCAGTTGCGCGAGGCGGATGCGTTTGCGTCGGGGGATATCGGGCTGATCAATGCTTTGGCGGCTTTGGAAGGTGGGCCGGTGTCGGCGCGGCAGTTATTGGCGCGGGCCGACGCGTGGCGGCCGTTGAGGGCGTATGCGGCGCAGCATTTGTGGACAACCCTGTAGGAGCGAGCTTGCTCGCGAAAAACCTGAGAACGCCGCTGTGTATCAGGTTTCCCGCGTTATCGTTGGCGACCTTCGCGAGCAAGCTCGCTCCTACAGGGTATTAGTCACCATTGCGGCCGGTGCGAGCCCAGTTCCACCGCCGGCAAATCCCACTGCAACGGCGTGCCACTGATGCTCAGCGGCGCCAGTAGCCGGTGGGCCTGGCCCCAGGCTGTCTGCTCCACCACCAGGCCTTGGTCATTGATGTCTTCTTCGCGCAATGCCGCTTGCTGTGGCACTTGCCCGGCCTCCACCAGCAACTTCGCCGTACGCGCCAACGACAAGCGCGCCGAACCGCCGCGTCCGGAGTCCAGGCGCTCGGCCAAAGCCCGGATCGCACTGGCGGCCATCAAATAGCCGGTGGCGTGATCCAGCGCCTGCACCGGCAGCGGCAGCGGTTTATCCGTCTGTTTCCAGGCCATGCCCGCCTCGGCAATCCCGCTGCTCATCTGCACCAGGCTGTCAAAGCCACGCCGATTACGCCATGGGCCGCTCCAGCCGTAGGCGTTGAGGCTGACGTCGATCAGTCCGGGGGCGATGTGCTGACGTTCGCCAAGGGTATAACCGAGTTGCTCCAGGGCATCGGCGCGGTAACCGTGGAACAGGATGTCGGCGTCCTTGAGCAACGCTTCGAACGCTTGCCGGTCGTCGTGGCTCGTTAGATCCAGGCGGGCGCAGCGTTTACCCAGGGTCATTTCCGGGACGACGCCAGGTTCGTTCCAGGTGGGCGAGTCGATGCGCAGTACGTCGGCGCCTAAGCCTGCGAGGAAACGACTGGCCACCGGGCCGGCCAGCACCCGGGTCAAATCCAGCACCTTGATGCCGGCCAGTGGGCGCGCTGCGGAACCGAGCCAGGGTTTGTCGGTGCCGGGTTCGAAGACCTGACGCTGGATCAACGCTTCGGCGTTTACCGCCAAGCCTTGGGGATGCTGCTGCCAGGCTTGCCAGCTACGCATCTGCGCCGCACAACCGCCCGCATCGACAACCGCCTGTTCCAGTTCGGCGGCTTTCCAGGTCGCGACTCTACTCGCCATGGCTGCGCGATCAGCGGCAGGCCCCAATACCCGCTCGGCCGCTGCGCGATGATGGGGCGCGTTGGTGTGCAGGCGGATCCAGCCATCCACGCTGGCGTAATCACCCGCTACCGGGTCCCACAAAGGCGGCACTTGCCACCCCACGGGGCGAATCGACGAGGAGAACCACAACGAGGCCAGGCGCCGATCCACGCTGACGCTGGGCAGGCGCCCGGTTTGTTGCTCAATCAACTGGGCGACGGCCTGGCCCGCGGCGCCGATGCTGGCGGCCGCCAGGTCTGTCACGGCGAAGGTCGAGGGCAAGGCGCCGGCCTGGGTCTGGGGCAGTGGGGCGTGCGGTAAAGCGAGTGCGGCTTGGATGGGAGTCAGCAGGTCTGTCATCAAAGGCCCTCCGTAAGAGAAGGGCCACTATAGAAGATCATCCCACCGGTGTGGCAACCCCAGGGATCAAGGGCAGTTCGATGCTGGCGATAAAGCCGCCATCGGGATGGTTGGCCAGGATCAGGTTACCGCCATGGCGCTCGGCGGCGCGACGGGCGATGGCCAGGCCCAGGCCATGGCCTTGGGCGGTCTGGCCCGGCGCCCGGTAGAACGGCTCGCCCAATTGGCTCAGGTGCTCGGCTTCAACGCCGGGGCCGTGGTCGCGTACGCTGATCAGAATGCGCCCGCCTTGATGCTGGGCCTGCAATTCAATCGGTTCGCCCACCGGGTTGAAGCGCTGGGCATTGCGCAGCAGGTTGTCCACGGCGCGTTCGATCATGGTCGGCCAGCCTTTAAGCTGCAAGTCATTGGCAGTCGTCAGTTGCACCACTTGCTCGGGGGCACTGAGTTGGGCGTCCTTTTGCAGCGTTTTAAGCAACGGGGTGAGGTCGATGTCTTCGGCGCTGGCGTTGTCGGCGTCGACCCGCGCCAATACCAGGATCTCGCTGATCAAGGCCTCCAGTCGATCGCATTCGCGGGTCAGGCGCGGCCAGAGTTTTTCCCGTTCTTCGGGGCTGGCGCGTTCGGCCAGGGCCAGGGCGATACGCAAGCGCGCCAACGGCGAGCGCAGTTCGTGGGACACGTCGCGCAGCAACTGGCGCTGGCTGCCGATCAGGCTTTGCAGGCGTGCGCCCATGCGGTTGAAGTCGTTGGCCAGCACGCCGAACTCGTCGCGCCGATTGGCCAGTTGCGCCAGGCTGTTCTGTTGATAAGTGGTTTGCCCCAGATCATGCACCGCGCCGCGCAAACGGCTGAGTGGGCGGGTGATGGACAAGGTCACCAGCAGGCTGAACAGGGTCAGCACCACCAGGGTAATCGCCAATGCACTGAGCGGCCACAGCAGGCTGCTGCGGTGCCAGGCGTCCAGCTCCGGGTGAGGAATACGGTAGATCAATAGGTAGGTGTCGCCGGTTTTGGCGCTGGTGTACTCGGCGGTCAGGCGGCGCCAGGGCAGGTGGCCGTCCTGGCTGTCGTTCTGGCGGGCTTCGAACGCGGCGGCGCGGCGCGGGAAGGTGCCGCGCACCACCGGGTCGCCGCTTTCGTTAAGCACTTGCACGTCGATGTGGTACTGGCGCTTGCGCTGCTGCAGCAACTCCTGGGCGGCGTCTTCGCCCTGGGTTTCGTAGAGCTGCGTCCACTCTTGGGCCAGGTTGTTGAGGCCAGGGTGGCGGCTGAGAATCCAGGCATCCTGGTTGAGCATGTGCCCAAGCAGGATCGACAAACCGGCAACCAGGGCGATGGCCAGCCAGAAACTCGCCAGGATACGCCAGAACAATGAACGCACAGGAAACCCTCAAACAGGAAAAGCCCAGCGGCGCGAACCACTGGGCTGGGGTGAAGCTAGGTCATTATTGCGCTTTTTGCGCTTGCTGGGCTTTCCAGGCCTGGAACTCTTTCCATTCGGCGCGGCGTTCGGCTTGTTTCTTGACGATTTCGTCGTACTTCTTCTGCTGGTCGGGCTTGAGCACGGCACGGATATCGGTCTGGGTTTTCTGCTTGCCTGCGGCGATTTCGTCCTGCATCGCCTTCTGGTCAGCGGCTGGCAGTTTGTCCAGGTACTTTTTGACCAGGTCTTTGCGGGCGTGCCATTGGTCACCCATCAGCTTGCGGATCTGCTCGCGCTGTTCCTTGCTCAAGTCCAACTGGCTGAACGGGCCGCCTTTGCCACGCGGACCGTGTTCACCGTGGCCTGGGCCGCCCATCATGTGGCTTTCAGGACCACCCATCGGGCCTGGGCCTTCCGGCATTGCCATGGCAACGGTGGGCAGGGCAGTGGCGAACATCAAAGCGATAAGGGTCTTGCGCATGGTGATTCTCCTGTCTCTATTCCGGTGAGTCCGGATGTGAGTAGGTTACGCAGCGCAAGGTCAGCGGCGGTCAGGGGAGGGTAAAGCTTCGGTAAAGACGGGTTTGATAGGAACTGACAAAACCCTCGAGGCTGATGAGAACGCGGGTGGGAGCTGGTTTGCCTGCGATAGCGGTGTGTCAGTCACCCTCATGCTAACTGGCCCACCACTATCGCAGGCAAGCCAGCTCCCACGGGTTGAGCGTGATGTTTAGAGGCTGTAGTAGTAACCACGACTACGCAGCGCCACGATCCGTGGCCGGCCATCGGGGTGTGGGCCGATCTTTTTACGCAGGTTGCTGACGTGCATATCCAGGCTGCGGTCATACAGGGTCAGCTTGCGGCCCAGGGCGATCTGCGCCAGTTCCTGTTTATCCAGGGGCTCGCCGGGCTGACGCAGCAATGCTTCGAGCAGGCGGCTTTCGGAGACGGTGAGGGCGAACTCCTGTTCATCGATGCTGACCACGCCGCGCACCGGGCTGAAGCACAGGTCGCCCAGTTCCAGCTGGGTCGATACCGCGGCCGGGTGGCTACGGCGTAACACGGCGCGCAGGCGCGCCGTCAGCTCGCGTGGGTCGCAAGGCTTGGCCAGGTAGTCGTCGGCGCCCAGTTCCAGGCCGAGGATGCGGTCCAGGGGTTCGCCCCGGGCCGAGAGCATCAGCACCGGCAGCTCCGGGTGGTCGTTGCGCAATTGCTTGAGCAGCTCCAGGCCGCTGCCGTCGGGCAGCATAACATCCAGTACGACGGCCGCCGGCGCACTGTCGGCCAGGGCTTTTCGGGCACTCAAGCCGTCATGGCAGGCGCGTACCTGGAAACCTTCCTGGCTCAACCAACTGGTCAGCAGCTCACAGAGCTCCTGGTCATCATCTATCAGTAACAGCTCGCTCATGACTCACTCAATTTAGCCATTGTCGGCGGCGAAGGCCCCACCGGTGACGCCGTGAGCCATTAGGAGTGCGCCGAAACGATTAGGTTCGACGCAGCCGCGCTCAAGGCAAGACTTGCTTGAACGGCTTGACCACTACATCGGCGTAGACGCCTGCTGCGACATAAGGGTCAGCCTTGGCCCAGGCCTGGGCGTCGGCCAGGGAGGCGAACTCGGCGACGATCAGGCTTCCGCTGAAACCCGCGTCGCCTGGGTCGTTGCTGTCGACGGCCGGGTGCGGGCCGGCCAGTACCATGCGGCCTTCGGCTTGCAGCTGTTTGAGGCGCTCGACGTGGGCCGGGCGTACGCTCAGGCGTTTTTCCAGGGAGTTGGCAACGTCGGTGGCAATGATGGCGTAGAGCATGTCAGTCCTCGGTTTTCGGTGTGGTGTCATGCAGGTGGCGTGACAGGTAGATGCCCTGGCCGATCAAAAACAATACGGTCATGCCCAGGCTGCCAAATACTTTGAAGTCGACCCAGTAGTCCTGGAAGGTGAAGGCCACGAACAGGTTGGCGGCGCCGCAGAACAGGAAGAACACGATCCAGGCCACGTTCAGGCGCACCCACACCGGCTCCGGCAAGGTCAGCGCATGGCCCATGATCCGCTTGATCAGCAGGCGGTCACCGATGAAGTGGCTGCCGATAAACACCAGGGCGAACAGCCAGTTCACCACAGGGGCTTTCCATTTAAGGAAGGTTTCGCTGTGGAAGGCCAGGGTGAGGCCACCGAACACCAGGCAGGCGACGAGGGTGAGCCATTGGCTTTTTTCCAGCTTGCGCTGCGAGATGAAGATGGCGCCGTACACTACGATAGAGCTGATGATCAGTACGGCAGTGGCACTGTAGATGCCCCCGAACGACAGCTCGTGGCCGGCGATTTCGATGACCCTGGGGTCGAGTTTGGTAACGATGAAAAACAGCAACAGCGGGATGAAGTCGATGAATTGTTTCACAGTAAGAGCCAGAAGCTGGATGTGTCGGCATAATAACAAACATCCTTGGTTGCGATAGCGCCAGCTGACTTGAGGTTACACACCCCCGTGAATGTTGATTTGCACTGCCACAGCACGGCCTCCGACGGCGCCCTGGCGCCCGCTGTACTGGTTGCGCGTGCGTTCGAAAAAGGCGTGCGAGTTTTGGCATTGACCGACCATGACACCCTTGAAGGCCTCGACGAAGCCCGCCAGGCCGCGCACTCCCTGGGTATGCAGCTGGTTAACGGCGTGGAATTGTCCTGCACCTGGGGCGGCGCCACCATCCACGTGCTGGGCTACGGTTTTGATCAAAAGGCCCCGCCCTTGGTGGCGGCGATTGCCCAATTGCACGATGGCCGCTGGCTGCGGTCCGAAGAAATAAGCCGCAAGCTCAGCCTTAAAGGCATGCCTGGTGCCCTCGATGGCGCCCGTGCTATCCAGCAGGAACTGGGCGACAGCGGCAACGCACCGGCCCGTCCGCACTTTGCCGACTGGATGGTGCGTGAAGGCTATGTGAAGGATCGCGCCGAGGCCTTTCGCAAATGGCTGGGCGCCGGCAAGTTGGGCGATGTGAAGCTGCACTGGCCAACCCTGGAAGACACCGTCCAGACCCTGCGGGCCTCCGGGGCCTGGGTGAGCCTGGCGCATCCCTGGCATTACGATTTCACCCGCAGCAAGCGCCGCAAGCTGATCAGCGACTATATTGGAGCGGGTGGCCACGCCATCGAGGTGGTCAATGGGCATCAACCCGCCGAACAGGTCGGCAGCCTGGCGATCCTCGCCCGCGAATTTGGTCTGCTGGTCAGTGCCGGCAGTGACTTTCATGGCCCAGGCGGCTGGTCCGAGATTGGCGAATATCGCCAGGTCCCGGAAGATCTGCCGCTGTTGTGGGGGCGATTCAAGCATGACCCCATTATTGCCACCGTCTGAACAGGTAGAGCACGTGAGCCAATTCTTCCAGATTCATCCGGAAAACCCTCAGGCGCGCCTGATCAAACAGGCCGTGGAGATCATCCGTGCCGGCGGCGTGGTGATCTATCCGACTGATTCGTCCTACGCCATTGGCTGCCAGATCGGCGACAAGGGCGCGGTGGAGCGAGTAAGACGCCTGCGCCAGCTGGACGACAAGCACAACTTTGCGCTGATCTGCAGCGACTTGTCCCAGCTCGGGCTGTTCGCCAAGGTCGACACCGGCACCTTCCGCCTGCTCAAGGCCCACACGCCGGGGCCCTACACCTTCATCCTCAACGCCACCCGCGAAGTGCCGCGCCTGTTGCTGCACCCGAAGAAGCGCACCATTGGCCTGCGCGTGCCGGAACACCCGATTGCCCTGGCGCTGCTGGCCGAATTGGGCGAACCGCTGATGAGCGTGTCGTTGATCCTGCCCGGCGAAACCGAGCCGTTGTACGACCCTTACGAAATGCGCCGTTTGCTGGAAAAGCACGTCGACCTGATCATCGACGGCGGCTACGGTGGCAACAAGGCCTCCACGGTGATCAACCTGGCCGATGGCGAGCCAGAAGTGGTGCGTGTGGGTTGTGGCGATCCGGCTCCGTTCATGGTCGAGGCCTGAATGTCAGCCGTGGAAGCCGCTGATCCCCAGGCTGGCGCCCAGCAGGAACTGCCGTTTGCCATGGTGTATGGCCAGGCGGTCATGGAAATGCCCCTGGACCTGTACATCCCGCCGGACGCCCTGGAGGTGTTCCTTGAAGCCTTCGAAGGCCCGCTGGACTTGCTGCTGTACCTGATCCGCAAGCAGAACATCAACATCCTTGACATTCCGGTGGCAGAAATTACCCGCCAATACATGGGCTATGTCGAGCTGATGCAGTCGGTGCGCCTGGAACTGGCCGCCGAGTACCTGGTCATGGCCGCCATGCTCGCCGAGATCAAGTCGCGCATGCTGTTGCCGCGCTCGGAGACGGTGGAAGCCGAAGAGGATGACCCGCGCGCCGAGCTGATCCGCCGCCTGCAGGAGTACGAACGCTTCAAGGCCGCCGCCGAAGGCATCGACGGCCTGAGCCGTGTGGGCCGTGATGTGGTGGTGCCCAAGCTCGACGCTCCCGAGGCGCGCGCGCGCAAGTTGCTGCCGGACGTGAGTCTGGAAGAATTGCTGATGTCCATGGCCGAAGTACTGCGCCGCGGCGATATGTTCGAGAGCCACCAGGTCAGCCGTGAAGCGCTGTCCACCCGCGAGCGCATGAGCGATGTGCTGGAACGTCTCAAGGGAGGTGGGTTTGTGCCCTTTGTCGAGTTGTTTACTGCCGAAGAGGGCCGACTGGGCGTGGTGGTGACCTTTATGGCGATCCTTGAGCTGGTGAAGGAGTCCTTGGTCGAGCTGGTGCAGAATGAGCCTTTTGCGGCTATCCACGTGCGGGCGCGAGCCGAATAACGAGCTGAATCGATGAATCTGACTGAACCCCGCGAACTGGCCCCTTTGCTGGAGGCCTTTCTCCTGGCCTCGGGCAAACCGCAATCTCTGGAGCGCCTGTTCGAACTCTTTGAAGAGGCCGAACGCCCGGAGCCGCCGGTCTTCAAGAAGGCCTTGGAGATCCTGCGCAAATCCTGCGAGGGCCGTGCCTTTGAACTGCGTGAAGTGGCGTCGGGTTACCGCCTGCAGATCCGTGAGAAGTTTTCACCGTGGGTCGGGCGTTTGTGGGAAGAACGCCCGCAGCGCTACTCCCGGGCGATGCTGGAGACCATGGCGCTGATCGCCTATCGCCAGCCCATCACCCGGGGCGAGATCGAAGACGTGCGTGGTGTGGCGGTCAACAGCCATATCGTCAAGACCCTGCTGGAACGTGAGTGGATCCGCATTGTTGGCTACCGCGATGTGCCGGGCAAGCCGGCCATGTTCGCCACCACCAAGGTGTTTCTCGATCACTTCAACCTGAAAAACCTTGACGATTTGCCGCCCCTGGCCGAGCTGCGCGAAATGGAGGCCGAGCCGGTGCTCGACTTCGACGACGCACCGGTGCCGCAAAGCCTGCAGGAACTGGCCGACGCCAGCGCCGAGCCGGAGGAGCCCAAGGACGAAACCAGTTTCCATACGTTGTTGCTGGAGCTGGACGACATGGAGCAGGGGATCAAGACCGACTTCGACGATTTGCTGCGTGATGGTGCGGCGGAGCCAGAAACCCAGGTGAACGTTGAATCCGAGCCTGAGGTCGAAGCCGAAGACGATGTGCTTGGCGTGGCCCAAGCCCGGGAAAAGCTCCTGGCCGCCGTCGCCGCCCTCGAACAGCCGCCCCTGAGTGACGAAGAAGACGAAGCTCGGGCGCTGGCCGAGGCCATCGAGAACGAGCGCCGCCAGCTCGAAGACTGACCGGCTCTGACTTTCACTGCGCAACCCATGTGTGAGCTGGCTTGCCTGCGATGCAGACGCCTCGGTCTCCCAGATGCAAGGAGGTGATGCCATCGCAGGCAAGCCAGCTCCCACAGAGGATCGACCATGAGTGCCATGAAAGACCCGTGCATCAGCATCTGCAAATTCAACGATGACATCTGCGTCGGCTGTGGCCGCAGCAAGCGTGAAATCCGTGCCTGGAAGAAGCTCGATAAAGCCGACAAGCGCACGGTGCTGGCCGAAGCCGAGCTGCGATTGCTGGCCCTGGGGGCCACCGGTCGGCGGAAAAGCAAATGAGCTGGGCGTTATCGACTAGTCTGTGATGCGCAACACGCGCCATGCGCGTATGATTCGCGGCCCCTTGCCGACCTATTCGGCCAAGGCCCCGCTTTCAATACCCTCAGGCCACGCCTGAATCGACCCACCGGGAGGTGCTTACGATGAATGACCAAGACCAGAAAGACCAGGAAATCGGCCCAGCAGGCGAAAAGCTGCAAAAAGTGCTGGCGCGTATCGGCGTGGGCTCGCGCCGCGACGTCGAAGCCTGGATCACCCAGAAGCGCATCAAGGTCAACGGCGTCGAGGCAACCCTCGGCCAGCGCGTCGACCTGCACGATGCAATCACCATTGATGGCAAGGTCATCAAGCGTGAAGAGGCCGCCGAATCGGTGCGCCGCGTGATCATGTACAACAAGCCCGACGGCGAGATCTGCACCCGTGACGACCCGGAAGGCCGTCCGACCGTGTTCGACAAGATGCCCAAGCCTAAAGAAGGCCGCTGGATCAACATCGGTCGCCTGGACATCAACACCACCGGCTTGCTGATGTTCACCACTGACGGTGAGTTGGCCAACCGCCTGATGCACCCGTCCTATGAGATGGACCGTGAATACGCCGTGCGTGTACGTGGTGAAGTCGATGACGAGATGATCGAACGCCTCAAGGCGGGCGTGGTGCTCGAAGACGGCCCGGCCAAGTTCACCGACATCAAGCAGGCGCCGGGTGGCGAAGGTTTCAACCACTGGTACCACTGCGTGGTGATGGAAGGCCGTAACCGTGAAGTGCGTCGCCTGTGGGAGTCCCAGGGCCTGGTGGTCAGCCGCCTCAAGCGCGTGCGTTTTGGTCCGGTGTTCCTGAACTCCGACCTGCCGATGGGCCGCTGGCGCGAAATGAGCCAGTACGAAGTCGATATCCTCAGCGCCGAAGTGGGCCTGACGCCGGTTGCCATGCCGCAGATGAACGCCAAGAGCAAAGACAAGCTTGAGCGTATGCAGCGTAAATCGTCGCGCCCAGTGCCACGTACCGAACGTGTTGCTCGCACCCTGCGCCCTGCGCTGGATGCACCGGCCACCGGCGGTCGTATCTCGCGTCAGCCGCACATTGAAGGCGAACGCCGCCCCACCGCGCCATCGCGTCAAGAAGGTGAGCGTGTGCCACGTACGCCGCGTCCTGCTCCGGCGGGTGGTCGCAGCAACCGTGGTGAAGCGGATCGCCCGGCCGACAACGCCAGCACCAAGCGTCCAGCCAAGCCAGCGGCGAACAAGCGCCCTGGCCCGAAACTGGTCGCGGACGAGCCTTCGGGCAAGCGCCGTGGCGCCCCGGCCGGTTCCGGCCAGCGTCCTGGTTTTGGCCGCAAGAAGCCGCAGTGATGCGCTAAGTGCTGCGCGAAAACGCCAACCCTAGGGTTGGCGTTTTTTTTGCGATCTACATTCGAAATGCAATCAACTGTGGCAGCTGGCTTGCCTGTGATAGCGGTGGGCAAGCCCTAATGCCAGTCAGTTAAGACAGAATCGGC
>NZ_BCBO01000181.1:0-10562 GCF_001320835.1 Pseudomonas sp. NBRC 111138
AGACCGTGGCATTCCTGGTGTCAACGGGCGCCCGGCGGATGTGAGCCGCAGCACCACTTACTTTGATCACGGCGATTACATCGACGATAAGTCCCAGTCCCTGCGTTCCAGACTCGCCTACGAGCTCAACGCCGACTGGCAACTGCGCCACACCCTCGGCGTGTTCAAGCTCGACAGCGATTTCGACAATACCTACCAGACCGGCTATGACCCGAAAACCAACACCGTCAGCCGCCAACACTGGCAGCAGGACCTGACCACCCGCAACGTGTTCAACAACGTGGAGCTGGAGGGCGGTTTCGACACCTTTGGCCTGGAACACCGCCTGCTCACCGGTATTGAGCTGGGCAGCCAGCGCCGTGATCCGAAGCTGTACTCCGCTCGCGATGGCAAGACGGTGCCGAGCCTGGACCTCAACCAACCCAATCGCCGCCTGAGCCACACCGGGAGCATGCGACTGTCGAGTAACAACCACACCGAAGTCGAAAGCCGCGCCCTCTACATACAGGACCAACTGCGCCTGAATGACCAGTGGCAACTGCTGGGCGGGCTGCGTCACGACCGCTTCGAAGTGGACACCACCAACAAGCTGCTCGACATCCAACAGAACGTGAAAAGCCACAGCACCAGCCCGCGCGTCGGCCTGGTGTGGACGCCCCTGGAGCACCACTCGTTCTACGCCTCGTGGAGCAAGACTTTCACCCCAGCAGGCGGCGGCCTGATCGGCATCACGCCGAACGCCACCGGCAACGTCAACGACCTGAGCCCGGAGTTGACCAAGCAAAAAGAAATCGGCGTGAAGAGCGACTGGTTCGATGAGCGCCTGAGCACCACCCTGGCTGTGTACGAGCTGGAACTCTACAACCGCCGCACCAGCGACCCGCTGGACCGTACCATTACCCTGCTCACCGGCGAACAGCGCTCACGCGGCGTGGAGCTGACCGCCACCGGCAAGATCGTCGACAACTGGTATGTGCGCGGCGGCGTAGGCCTGCAAGATGCCAAGGTCGAGAAGGACAACAACGGGTTTGAGGGCAAACGGATCAGCGACGTGGCCAAGCGCAACGCCAGCCTGTTCATCACCTGGAAGCCGGAGATGGGCTGGTACGCGGAAACCGGTTTGACCCTGGTGGGCGATCGTTACGCCGACAACCTCAACACCGTGGTGTTGCCTGGTTATGGTCGCTGGGACGCGCTGGCCGGGTTCCGTCAGAAAGAATGGGACGTGCGGGCAGCATTGAACAATATCGCTGATAAAAACTACTACGCCTCGGCGACCAGTGCGGCGCAGATTCAACCAGGCGAGCCGCGAAGCCTGGTGGTCACCGGTACCTACAGCTTCTGACACGCCTCATGGGAACCAAAGCCTGCTCCCACACTGGTTAGGCATTGCCCACAACATCAGCGCCTGGCACAGATCCCTGTGGGAGCGGGCTTGCCCGCGAAAGCGGCGTGCCAGTCACCACATCTTCAACTGAACCACCGCCATCGCAGGCAAGCCAGCTCCCACACTGGTTAGATATTGTCCAAAAAATCAGCGCCTGGCGCAGATCCCTGTGGAAGCGGGCTTGCCCGCGATAGCGGTGTGCCAGTCCCCCAATCTTCAACTGAACCACCGCCATCGCAGGCAAGCCAGCTCCCACAGTCGGTTTCAGGTGTGTTCTTTAGTTGCTCATCAACTCGCACAACGCCTGCACTTCGTCCTCCGTGAACAACCCAACCGGGTAGCGCTCACTCATCACGCTGCGCAAATCAGGCAATTGCCTGACCTGTGGCGAGCCGTTCGCCTTCAACCAAAGGGCCAACGCATGGATGGCGTCTGCGTCGACCCGCAAAGGGTGGAACGTACGCGTGTTCATCAGGTGGACATCGGCATTCATTTCAGCGCTCTCTCCTGCTGCGTGAGCGGCTAACTTACTCAAGGTTTGTGACAGAACTGCACGGTCATCCCCCTTGGGCCACTGTAACCACAGCGATACAAGAGCTATGCCAATGTGCCCTGTTCACCGGCATGCAGACATGAAAAAGCCCGCGACCGGGCTGGGTCGCGGGCTTGTGGGGAACACTGCAAACGCGCGTTGCTCGTACGCCATCAAGGCGCTGTTACAACTGCACTCACTTTCGCTGCGGAGCTGGCTGCTGTTGGGTCAGGCAATGGATATTGCCCCCGCCCAGTAACAATTCGCGGCCCGGCACCATCACCACTTCATGTTGTGGGAACAGGTTCTGCAGGATTTGCTTGGCCTGATCGTCCAACGGGTCATCGAAACTCGGCGCGATGATGCCGCCATTGACGATCAGGAAGTTGACGTAGGAACCGGCCAACCGCACGGTCGGATTACGCTCCTGGCTACCGTCAACCAGGTCTACCCCGGCGCATTCCTCCTCAGTGGCATACAGCGGACCCGGGATCGGCATTTTATGCACGATGAACGAGCGGCCCTGGGCATCGGTGCTGCGTTGCAGCACGTCCATGGCTGCGTGGCAGCGTGGGTAGTTCGGGTCTTGCGGGTCATCGGTCCAGGCCAACAGCACTTCGCCCGGGCGCACGTAGCAGCAGAAGTTATCCACATGGCCGTCGGTTTCGTCGTTGAACAGGCCATCCGGCAACCAGATGATCTTGTCTACCGCCAGGTTATCGCTGAGCACCGCCTCAATGGCCGCACGATCAAGGTGCGGGTTGCGGTTGCGGTTCAACAGGCATTCTTCGGTGGTGATCAGGGTGCCTTCGCCGTCGACATGAATCGAACCGCCTTCAAGCACAAAGCCTTCAGTGCGGTAACGCGGTGCGCGCTCCATCTCGAGGATCTTGCCTCCCACCTGGGAATCGCGGTTCCACGGTGCATACAGGCCGCCGTCAAAACCACCCCAGGCGTTGAAGTCCCAGTTCACACCCCGTACTTCTCCACTGCCGTTGATCACGAAAGTGGGGCCGGTGTCGCGAACCCAGGCGTCGTCATTGGACATTTCCACCAGGCGGATATTGGGTACGTCCAGGCGGGCACGGGCGTTTTCGTACTGGCTGGCGGAGACCGCGACGGTCACCGGCTCAAAACGTGCGATGGCCTTGGCCACCGTCACATGGGCCGCCTGAGCAGGCTTACCGCCCAGGCGCCAGTTGTCTGGGCGCTCGGGCCAGATCATCCAGGTCTGGGTCTGGGGCGCCCATTCGGCAGGCATGTGAAAGCCATCGGCGCGAGGTGTGCTGTGCAAGGTGGTCATGGCGATCAGGGCTCCGAATGGGGTGAAGGGCAACTTTATAATGGATAAAAATCGGCTTTAACAAACTAAAAACATGATAGGTGCTCGCGCCTGCAAAAAATAGCCGATAACAATCGATAAATCACAGTTGCTCATCCAGCACTTTCGACAGCATGTCCACAAAGAAGTCCACGCTGCGTCTGGACGTCACCATCGGCGGCTTGATTTTGAGGATATTCAGATAATCACCGGTAGGTTGCATGAAAATCCCCAGCTCCCGCAGGCGATCACACAACAAGGCGGTTTCTGCCGTCGCAGGCTCCAGGGTGTGGCGATCACGCACCAGTTCAAGGCCCAGATAGAAGCCCGAACCGTGCACGGCACCGACGAGTGGATGGCGATCAATCAATTCCTCCAGTCGTGCCTTGAAATGCCCGCCTACCAGTTGGGCGTTTTCCCACAGCTTTTCCTCTTCCATCACGTCCAGCACTGCCATGCCGATCCGGCAACTGACCGGGCTGCCTCCCGATGACGAGAAGAAGTAACCCTCGGCCTCCAGCGCCTCGGCAATCTCTCGGCGGGTAATCACTGCGCCCAACGGCTGGCCGTTGCCCATGCCCTTGGCCATGGTAATGATGTCAGGCACCACACCCTGCTGTTCAAACCCCCAGAAGAAATGCCCCATGCGGCCGTAACCCACCTGCACTTCATCGGCGATGCACACGCCCCCCTGGGCACGCACCAAGCCATACACCTGTTGCAGGTAACCCGCTGGCAGGGAGATGCCACCGGCGTTGCCGTACACCGGTTCACAGATAAACCCGGCCAATTGACGCTGGCTCGCGGCGATTTTCGCCAGGTTATGCTCAACACTTCGTACATAGTCCGGCGCGCTGTCCGGCCCGCGGAATTCACCGCGGTAGGTATTGGGCGCGGTCACGGGGTGTACCCAATCCGGGCGGCTGCTCAAGGCCTGGGGGTTATCGGCAATCGACGTGGACACGGCATCCGCCGCCACCGACCAGCCGTGATAGGCCTCCAGCACGCTGAGCATGTCGCGCCCGCCGCTGTAGGCCCAGGCCAAACGAATCGCCAGGTCATTGGCCTCGGTGCCGCTGTTGACCAGGAACACCCGGTCCATGCCCTCCGGTGCCAACGCCAGCAGGCGCTCGGAGAACTCGGCAACCGCCGCGTAGTGAAAGCGCGAGTTGGTGTTGAGCAACGACCACTGCCGAGCCGCCACTTCAGCCATGCGCGGGTGGCCATGGCCCAGCACGGCCACGTTGTTGAGCATGTCGAGGTAGGATCGGCCCTGCATATCAATCAGGTGGTTGCGCCAGCCGCGCTCGATACGCGGTGGGTCGGCGTAGTAGTGCTTCTGGGAGCGGGCAAAGCTGGCATCACGCCGGGCCAGCAGAGCTTCTGGGTCTAGTTCCGGCTCCGCATCACAGGCCAGGCCCAACAGCGCTGCGGGTGACGGGCACAACGCCTGCCACGCCAACGCCCGGGAAGGTGTGCAGAACAGCGGTGGCTCAAGGTCGGCGCGGCATAACTGCACAGTCAACGGCGCATGAACCTCGCCCAGCACCTGCCCTTTGACCAGGGTTGCGCCCGGCTTGAGTGATGTGCGCACGCCCCACAGGCGCAGGCTCAGGCCGCTGTCGTGCAAACACAGCAAGCCGTCGGTACCTTCGCGCAGCATTCCCGCAAAGGGTGCTTCCAGCACCGTGCCGTGGGGCAGATGCAGTTCGACATGCAGGGGGAAGGTCTCGGGCTCTAGCGCACTGTCGGGGCGGGTGCGCGACAAGCGGTATTGCCCATAACGACTGGCCGCCAGCCCATGCACCGTCGCCGCTTGATCCAGCAAGCGCCGATCGATGCCGGGAGTCTCCCAATTGCCAGCCTCGAAATGCGGGCTGAGTACGCCCAGGTCGATCAGCGCAAACTCGCGGCCCACCAAGCCTGGCAATAAAGGCGCGAAGTCTTGGTTGGCGACGGGCGGTAATGTTTTGCCGACGCTGCGCAGAATAGCCGCTTGCATGAGTTCGAAGGGCACCGACGTGGCGATATGGAAGATTTCCCACTCGTGTTCGGCGTTTTTCTTTAGATAAACGTTGTCCGGGTCCAGGCGTTGCTGCTGCTCACTGCTGAGCACCAACACCGCCGCGCGAGCGACGATCAACGGCCACAACACCTCCAGCTCTTCGCGCTGCAACGGCGTGACCGCGTGGCAGGCCTGGATCGCCGGCAAGAGAGCAAATGGATCACCGTCGGCATGGTGCAACAGCGCCGCGCAGGTCACCGACAGATCGGCAATTCGCCAGGTGTGCACCAGATCGCCGAAATCGATCACGCCTTGTATGCGCCAGTGCCGCTGGGCATCACACTGCCACATCACGTTGTCGTCGGTGATGTCCATGTGCACCGCTTGCCAAGGCAGGTGTGCCGCCAACGGCTGGACATGCGCCTCGACCTGCCTGGCTACCTGCTCCAAAGCAGCACGCTGCGGCAGGTCGGGCAAGGTTGCCAGCAGGTGGGTGATCAATGCTTGCGCGTGGCGCGGGTCCCATTGCAGGGTGCGCGCAAGGCCTGGGTGCTCGAAACCTGCCAGCGCGAGGCTCATCTGCCCGCACAGCTCACCAAAGCCTTCGATCACGGTGCGGCTCAGGTGGGGTAAATGCGTCAGGGGCTGGCCGTCGATGTAGTCCAGTAGCCGCAGGTGCAGGGTTTGGTCATCGACGTTGACCGTCAGCAACTCCTCACCCGCCAAGGTCTGGATGACCTTGGGAACACGCAGGCCGGCATGCGCGCCCAGGCTGTTGAGCGCTGCGTGCTGGGCTTGAAGTTCAACCGCGGCGTAGTCACCCCGGCAGATTTTCAAAACGAAGCGGCCCCGCGTGCTGTCAATTCTATAGTTGAGGTCTTGCTGACTGCCCAATGAATGTAATTTGCCCGCCATACCATAGTGCCGCTCGAGCAGGCATGCTGCTTGCTCGGGGGTTACTTGTGGGCAAGGCAAGCTGGCACGGTGGGTCAACGTGGCTAACGACATTGTGACGACCTTTGTTTTTTCAGGCGTCTATATCGCCATTGTTCAGGGGCACAAGGCAACCCCCCAGTAATACAGCGCTTGCACCACCCGGCTCGCACCACTCAAGCTATGCTTCATCCGCATAATGTCTATCAAAGGAAAGGGCCCTCCGATATGCGCATTCTCGTTACTGGCGGCGCTGGCTTTATCGGCTCAGCCCTGATCCGCCACCTGATCCAGCACACCGAGCACGAGGTGCTCAACCTGGACAAGCTGACTTACGCCGGCAACCTCGAGTCGCTGACCAGCATCGCGTCCAACAGCCGCTATGAGTTTGTCCAGGCCGATATCATCGACCAGGCCACCGTCAGCGCCTTGCTCGCACGCTTCGAACCCGATGCGATCATGCACTTGGCGGCCGAGTCCCATGTCGACCGCTCCATTGACGGCCCGTCGGATTTTATCCAGACCAACATCGTTGGCACCTACAGCCTGCTGGAAGCCACGCGAGCCTATTGGCAGAAGCTGGCAGAGCCGGCAAAAAGCGCATTCCGTTTCCACCACATCTCCACTGATGAGGTGTATGGCGACCTGCACGGCGTGGACGACCTCTTCACCGAGACCACGCCTTACGCACCGAGCTCGCCGTATTCCGCGAGCAAGGCAGCGTCCGACCACCTGGTACGCGCCTGGCAGCGCACCTATGGCCTGCCGGTGCTATTGACCAACTGCTCGAACAATTACGGGCCGTTCCATTTCCCCGAAAAATTGATCCCGCTGGTGATTCTAAACGCCCTGGCGGGCAAGCCACTGCCGGTGTATGGCGATGGTCTGCAGGTGCGTGACTGGCTGTTCGTCGAGGATCATGCCCGTGCGCTGCTCACAGTGGTCACCACTGGGGTTGTGGGCGAAACCTACAATATCGGCGGCCACAACGAACAGAAGAACATCGACGTGGTACGTGGCATCTGCGCCCTGCTGGAAGAACTGGCGCCGCAACGCCCAGCCGGTGTGGAGAAATTCACTGACCTGATCACCTTCGTCAAGGATCGCCCAGGCCACGACCAACGCTACGCCATCGACGCCAGCAAGATCGAACGCGAACTGGGCTGGGTCCCGGAAGAAACCTTCGAGACCGGCCTGCGCAAAACCGTACAGTGGTACCTCGATAATCTGGAATGGTGCAGCAGGGTCCAGGACGGCAGTTATCAGGGAGAACGATTGGGCAACACCGACTTGAAGGATCTAATCGCATGATGAAGGGAATTGTATTGGCTGGCGGCTCCGGCACTCGCCTACACCCCATTACGTTGGGAGTGTCCAAACAGCTGTTGCCGGTGTATGACAAGCCGATGATCTACTACCCGATATCCGTGCTGATGCTCGCAGGCATCAAGGACATTCTGGTGATCTCCACTCCGGTAGACCTACCGCAGTACCGAAACCTGCTGGGAGACGGCAGCCAGTTTGGCGTGCGTTTCACGTATGCCGAACAGCCTTCCCCGGACGGGCTGGCTCAAGCATTTATCATTGGCGAAGAGTTCATCGGTGATGACGCGGTGTGCCTGATTCTCGGGGACAACATCTTCCACGGCCAGCATTTTGGCGATCAGTTACGCACCGCAGCCGAGCGCTCCTCGGGCGCTACTGTTTTCGGCTATTGGGTGAAAGACCCGGAGCGCTTCGGTGTGATTGATTTCGATAAAGAGGGCCGCGCCCTTTCCATCGAAGAAAAACCGGCAAAGCCAAAGTCACCGTATGCCGTGACCGGCCTGTACTTTTACGACAACGACGTGATCAAGATCGCCAAGGCGGTCAAGCCTTCGCCCCGCGGCGAGCTGGAGATCACCGACGTCAACAATGCCTACCTTCAGCGTGGCGATCTTCACGTTGAACGCTTCGGCCGTGGGTTCGCCTGGCTCGACACCGGCACCCATGACAGCCTGCTGGAAGCCTCGACCTACGTTCAGACCATCGAGCACCGCCAGGGTTTGAAAGTGGCCTGCCTGGAAGAGATCGCCTATGAAAATGGCTGGATCGATCGTGATTATCTGCTGGAACGCGCCAAGTACTTTGGCAAGACCGGCTACGGCCAATACCTCTACTCGCTTGCCGGAGAGACCCAGTGAATGTAGTTGAAACCACACTACCCGGCGTACTGATCCTCGAGCCAAAGGTATTCGGCGACGAACGCGGTTTCTTCTACGAAAGTTTCAATGCGCGCGCCTTTGAAACGGCCACCGGGCTCAAGCGTAATTTCGTGCAGGACAATCACTCACGCTCGCAAAAAGGCGTGCTGCGAGGTTTGCACTATCAGCTTGAACACACTCAGGGCAAGCTGGTACGTGTTACCTACGGTGAAGTGTTGGACGTAGCGGTCGACATCCGTCGCAGCTCACCCAACTTTGGCCAGTGGGTGGGTGTCCGCCTGTCGGCACAGAACCATCGCCAACTCTGGGTGCCGGAAGGCTTCGCCCATGGTTTCGTGGTGTTGAGTGAGTACGCAGAGTTCCTGTACAAAACCACCGACTACTACCAGCCAAGCGCCGAGCGCAGCATTCTCTGGAATGATCCGACGCTGGCCATCGACTGGGAGCTGGCCGAACCGCCGCAACTCTCCGCCAAGGATCAGGTCGGCAAACTGCTGATGGAAGCTGACTTGTTCCCATGAAAATCCTCATCACCGGCCAACACGGCCAAGTCTCCCAGGAGCTGCAACAGCGGCTCAAGGGCCTGGGCGAACTCCTCGTCCTGGGCCGCGACCAGCTTGACCTGACAGACGCAGACCTTATCCGCCGGCAAGTGCGCGCCCATCGCCCTGGATTGATCATCAACGCTGCGGCCCACACCGCCGTCGATCTGGCCGAGAGCGAGCCGGACGCTGCGTTCGCCATCAATGCCATCGCCCCCGGAATCCTCGCCGAAGAGGCCAAGGCGTTGGGTATCCCGCTGATTCACTACTCGACCGACTACGTGTTCGACGGCACCAAACCTGCCCCGTACACCGAAAGCGACACGCCGAACCCATTGGGTGTCTACGGCCAGAGCAAGCTGGCGGGTGAGCAGGCGATTGCGGCTGCAGGCGGCGAGTACCTGATCTTGCGCACCAGTTGGGTCTATTCCAGCCACGGCAAGAACTTCCTGCTGACCATGCAGCGCCTCCTGCAGGAAAAACCGCAGATGCGCATCGTGGCCGACCAGATCGGTGCACCGACCTGGGCCGGGACTATCGCCAACAGCACCCGCGTGCTGATCGAGCAGTGGCAGGCCGGTAAGGCAGGGGATTGGGGTGTTTACCACCTCACTGCCCAAGGTGAGACTTCATGGTTCGGCTTTGCCCAAACCATTGGCGAGCAACTGCGCGCCGAGGGCAAGGCCTGCGCCGAGCTGGAGCCGATCCCTTCCAGCGCCTACCCGACCCCCGCCAAGCGCCCGCTGAACTCGCGCCTGGACTGCACCCGCCTGCAACAGCAATGGCACGTCAGCCAGCCCCAGTGGCAAGACGCATTGCACGAGTGTCTTGCACAGCAGCACTAGGCATAATGCGCCTGTACCCACAGGCGCGACTTCCATGACCCCACCCCTTCCGCGAAGACCCCGCTGGCGCAGCCTCGCCCTGCTGGCTCTGTGCCTGGCACCGCTGTTGTGGCCGCTGGAGCATTTGGCCGAGCGCTATTACCGCAGCGAGCTGGCCGGGCAAAACCGCCAGACCCTCGACCTCTACGTCGCCAACTTGCTGGGCACCCTGCACCGCTATGAAATACTGCCGCAGATCCTCGGGGACTTACCGGCCCTGCGCACTGCATTGGGCGCGCCCCACGTCAGCACCCACCTGGTCAATGCCAACCAGTTGCTCAAGGACGTCGCCGCCCAGGCCGGGGTAGAGGTGATGTATCTGATGGACACCACCGGCAAAACCCTCGCCGCGTCCAACTGGGACAAACAAGACAGCTTTGTGGGGCGCAACTTTTCCTTCCGTCCGTATTTCAGCGAAGCCATGGCCGGGCGCCTCGGCCGGTTCTTCGGCCTGGGCACCACCTCGGCCAAGCGCGGCTACTTCTTCGCCGCCGCGGTGCGTGACGGCGATACCGTCATCGGCGTGCTGGTGGTGAAGGTCGACCTGGACCACACCGAAAGCCTGTGGGGCAATACCCCGGAACAATTGCTGGTCACCGACCACAACGGCGTGGTGATCCTCACTTCGCGACCGCAATGGCGATTCCGCGCCACGCGGCCACTGACCGCCGAAGAACGCCAGGCCATCATTGCTATCCAGCCCTACCCCACCCGCGACCCGCAGCCGTTGAGCCTCAGCAGCAGCGCTTGGCTG
>NZ_BCBO01000182.1:0-9303 GCF_001320835.1 Pseudomonas sp. NBRC 111138
TGTCCCAGCGTACTTACATGAACCTCAACGGCACGGATCCCAACCGGCCAAAGTTCGATTATCCGCAGCCGGGGGCGTGGTCAGACTGGCACAAGGCTAACTTGCCGATTTCGGCCAGTGCGATTGAGCGCACCATCAGGCCAGTGTTGTTTAATAACCGCTTGTTTGTATTGTGGGTGGAGTGTGTGGATAACAACCCTTCTCAGATGACGGTTGAAGAAGGTTATCTCCCAGGTGGTACCCCCACACCGCCAGATCCGGGCTCACCGGTTATCAAAGTACACAGTAACCCGATGTTGCGTTTGAACATGGTCTACAAGAAGTACGACGACAGTTGGAGTATGCCGCAAACCGTCATTGAAGCCTGGAGTGAGTCACCGTTGTTCAAGACTACGGACTTGGCGGAGCAGGTTGAGAGCATTGCCGTGGCCGACAGTTCGACAATGCCGGAGTCGATGTTTGTGGCGATGTATATGGGGTATACCGCAGGTAATGCGACGGATGGTGCGGCGGATCAATATGCGTTTCTAAAAACGGCGATGATCGATAAGAACTTTAATGTAACGGCGCTGTTTCCCAATCGTGGGTATGTGCCCAGTATCGGAACTCGAAAGGAGATCAAGGCACCCCATGTCTTGAGGGTGGGAAGGTTATTTGCTCAGGATAATAAAGGGCGGTTTCAGTTCAAAGTGCCTGAGCTTAGTATAGCGCTGAAAAGTGTCGAGTCGCATCGGCCGCATCAAGAGCTGGATAACTGGAATTTTGAAGAGAGGCAGGTTTCGATTGTTAGCCCTTCCCGTGGGGATGATGTTACTTATGATAAGTCTACAGGGGAAGTGTTCTTTAAATCTAAAATATCAGCTGTATTTTCAAAGCCTCCGGATGTGACGTTTTCTATAACGGCTTTTGATTCGGAGACGCAAGATAGATATAAGCTTGAAATGGTTTTGCCCGCAAACCAAACGGCGGGCTATGAGACGCTTTTGAACGGTTCTAGAATTCAAGTGTTGAGTGGTTCGCAGTTTAGTGGTGGGGGGAAGTGTAGGGTTAGTTTGATATCTTCTCGTACTAATGGATACGTTGGAAGCGGGTTATTGTCTTATTTCTTGTGTGACACATATGATGTTCATCATTGTACTCTTGGTCTGCCGGATGCAAATGGTTTTATATCAATATCTTCTAAGATTGCTGTGCTGGTGCGTGATTATTTGATGCACACCGGTTTAGTATTAAAAACAGTGCAGACGGATTGGCCTGCTGGATTCCGTCACGCTGAGGTCCAGGAGTTTATAAGGCCCCCTACTTATGTTTTTCAGCACGTTATTCTGCGACCTCTGAATCTGAGTGATCCGATGGCAGCTAATCCTGGCGCGGCGTCACTTTGGCACTCCGGTGGATTCGCAGTAATAAATCCACCCGACACCCATACATTAAGGCTCCCCATTAACCCTGAAACCCTGTTGCCTGACTGGCTGGGAGCCTGGCCCATCGGCTCAAAAAAAATTCCGATTATCCATGGTATCAAGGTGTTCAACGGTACCACCTGGCAGGTTTTGGGACATGCCCTGAAAATGACCTACGTAGAACTGGAGCTTGTCGCGCAAGTCACCACACCGCTGATCGCCCCTCGCATCAACACCCGTGCCAGCCCAACTCTGGGCATCGCCGAATTCATCGATTTCACCAACTCTGGCATCAAGCTAAACGATGCCGGCACCGCTCCACGCCAACCCATCCGCATGAATACATTGTTTGCACGCGAGTTGATCAACCGCGCCAATATCGCCCTGGAAAACCTGCTGTCCTGGGATACTCAGCTCCTTGAAGAGCCCCCTCTCAATCCACCAGCGGCCATTAACCAGATGGATTTTCACGGTGCCAACGGCTTGTATTTCTGGGAGTTGTTCCTGCACCTGCCTTTCATGGTCAGCCACCGTCTGAACCAGGAGCAAAACTTCGAAGGCGCCGAACAGTGGCTGGGCTTTATCTTCGACCCTTCGCGCAAAAAAGACGAGAAGGGCCGTCCGGCCTACTGGAACGTACGGCCTTTGATGGATGACCCGGTAGAAATGGACTACGTGTCGCGCAAACCCGCCGATCCGGACGGTATCGCTAGCAGCCACCCGGTGCGCTATCGCAAGGCGATCTACATGTTCTACATCAAGAACCTGCTGGACCGGGGTGACGCCGCCTACCGGCAACTGACCCCCGACAGCCTCGTAGCGGCCAAGCTGTGGTACGTGCGCGTGCTTGACCTGCTGGGGCCGCGCCCTGATATCAACGTGGTGGACCATTGGCAACCGATCCCCCTGAAAACCCTGAGCGACGCCACCAACTCAAAATTGCGCGAGTTCGAACAGCGCCTGATCCGGCAGGACCAACTACGCGAAGAGAGTGCCGCGGCCAACGATGGCGAGTCGCTCTACCACTTCGCCGAACCGCCGCTGTACCTGCGCACTTTCGCGCCCGACCCTACCCTGCTTGATCTGGATAACAGATACCTGCGCTTGCCCTTCAACCGTGAGTTGGTCCAGAACTGGGATACCGCCGAGGCGCGCCTGGACAACCTGCGTAACAACCGTACGCTGGACGGCAAGCCGCTGATGCTGCCCTTGTTTGCCGCCCCCTTGAACCCGCGCGATCTGCTGGCGGCGTTCGGTCAGGGCGCGGCCTCCGGTGGTGCCGCGCGGTTGTTGGCCCAGGAGGTGCCACCTTATCGCTACAGTGTGATGCACAACCGTGCCAGCAGTGCTGTGGAAACCCTGATCCAATTTGGCAATACGTTGTTGTCATTGATCGAGCGCAAGGAACAGGCGCAACTGCAGGAGCTGCAATACCACCAGGCTTGGGAGTTCGCCCAGTTTGCCGTGGACCTGCAACAACAGGCACAAGCGATTGACCTTGAGCAGAAAAAAGCACTGGAGGCGAGTAAGGCACTGGCTCAGGGACGCCTGGATTTCTACCGTAAGTTGGCCGATGAAGTGGTGAATGCCGGTGAAAAAGCTGCTGCAGCGCTGCACTTGGAAGGGCGGGTGTTGGACAACATCAGTCAGGTGGCCAATGCCGTTGGCAGTGGCCTGAAGGCCCCCCCCAATTCGGCTGGCGGCGGCGGCGGGGCTCACGCGGGTTTGACTAATGGTGCCGTTGCCGTAGCGTCCTCCGGGGGATGGCGCCTGGAGGGCGTCGCCGAAATGGTCAGTGCCTATTCTTCAGCCAGGGCGGCGATGCTCCATACCATTGCGGAGGCGACGGACCGCGCTGAAAACTTCCGCCGCCGCCACCAGGAATGGATGCAAGCCCGTGACCAAGCCACGCTGGAAATTGCCCAGATCGAGGCACAAATGCAAGTGCTTGAAGCACAGGCCCGCGCCACCACCCTGCAATTGAACCAGGCCCGCGTCGCCCAGGATCAGGCGTTGGCCAGCTATGATTTTCTGCGCACCCGTTTTAGCAATGCGCAACTCTATCAATGGCTCAACGGCCAGTTCGCGACCTTCTATTACCAGGCCTACGATGCCACCTTGGCGCTGTGTCTGGCCGCCGAAGCCTGTTGGCAATTTGAACTCGCCGACTTCAGCACGCGCTTTATTCAGGCGGGCGTCTGGAAGGACAGCTACCGAGGCTTGAGCGCCGGCGAGGCGTTGAAGTTGTCCTTATTGAAAATGGATTCGGCGTACCTGAGTCGCAATGAACGACGGCTGGAGATCACCAAGACGGTGTCCCTGCGCCAACTCAAGGACAAGGATCCGACCTCCGCCATCAATCAGGACTGGGACACCATCAAGCTTGGCCTGATAGACAACTGCCGCGTCGATTTCCAGCTGACGCAGCCCATGTTCGACAGCAATTACCCTGGGCATAGCGTGCGCCGGATCAAACGTATCAGCGTGTCGTTGCCTGTGGTCCTGGGGCCCTACGAAGACATTCACGCCACCTTGACCCAAACCTACAGTGCCGTGCAGATAGGCGACACCCTCAAGGAAAACCTGCGGGCCAGCCAGCAAATCGTTTTGTCTGGCGGGGTGGATGACGATGGGCTGTTCACTTTCAGTTTCGACGATGAGCGTTATTTGCCCTTTGAGGGTACGGGCGCTATTTCAAGCTGGGCGTTGGAATTCACCTCGACTGACGTTGCGGCGCGGAACCGCCTGTTCGAATCGCTGACCGACATCATCCTTAAGCTGCACTACACGGCCAAGGCTGGCTAGGAGGAGGCATAGTGAACCATGACGAGTCGCTGCAAATCGCCGCGCCGTCCCTGCCCAAGGGCGGTGGCGCCATCCAGAGTATCGGCAACGGCCTGGGACCGGTCGGTATCAGCGGTGGTGCATCGTTCGAGCTGCCCTTGCCAATCTCCCCCGGGCGGGGTTTTGCCCCGGACCTGACGCTGGGTTACAGCAGCACCAACGGCAACAGCTCGTTCGGAATAGGCTGGGGCAAGACGCCCAATGCGATCACTCGACGAACGTCCACAGGGGTGCCGGCGTATACCGATGAAGACGTGATCCTGGGGCCGGATGGGGAGCCCTGGATGCCGGAACGCAACCCGATGACGGGTACAGAGGTTTCAAGGGTCGAGACGGCCTATAACGGCTTGCCGGTGGGGCCTTACACCGTTGTACGCTACTGGCCTCGCACCGAAGGCGCATTTGCACTGATCGAGCGTTGGTCCGATACCGACAACCCGGGGGGGTTCTGGCTGATTCACAGTGCGGACGGCAATCTGCACCTGTACGGCAAAACCGCTGCTTCACGACGTGCCGACCCGGATGTCGATGCGCGTGTGGGGGAGTGGCTGCTCGAAGAAAGCCTCAACCCGCGTGGCGAGCATATTGTCTACCATTATCAGGCCGGCGATCACGCAGGTGCCCAGCGTTACTTGAGCAAGGTGCTTTACGGCAATGCGCTCGCCGATGACCAGCTGTATGCGTGGCGCGTTGAGGCTGGGCAAGGCGTGCTATGGCATTTTCATCTGGTGTTCGATCATGGTGAGCGTCCTACTGCCCTCATGACCGCTCCACCTTATGAGGCCACCCAGGCATGGCCTGGGCGCAGCGACCCGTTCTCCAGCTATGTCTATGGTTTTGAGCTCAGGACGCGACAACTGTGTCGGCAGGTGCTGATGTTCCACTGCTTTCCCGATGAGCCAGACATGGGGTCGGCGCCCGTGCTGGTGCGCCGACTACTGCTTGAATATCGGCCATCGTCACTGGGTTATAGCCTGCTGCATGCGGCCCATGAACAAGCCATTGACCGGGCCGGGAAGGTACAGAGTCGGCCGCCGTTGGAGTTCATCTATAACGCGTTCGAGCTCGCACCGGATCCCCAGCGCTATCAGCCATTTGAAACGATGCCGGGTCTTGACGACGGCCAGCGTTATCAATTTGTCGACCTGTACGGCGAAGGTTTTCCGGGCATTTTGTATTCTGACGATAAAGCCTGGTATTACCGCGCACCTATGCGGGCCAAGGCGGCGAGCCACCCTGACGACGTGGCCTATGACGATTGGCATGAGTTGCCAGAGATTCCGATAGCTGACCGCCTGCAAGCACCCCGGCAGTTTTTAAGCGACCTCACCGGTGATGGCTGCCTTGAATGGGTCGTAGCCCAGCCTGGGCTGTGTGGTTTTTTTACCTGCAACCCGGACCGCAGTTGGTCGAACTTCGCGACCGTGGATGCCTTCCCTCACGAGTTTTTTCATCCCCAGGGGCAATTGGCCAATCTGATGGGGGGCGGCTTGTCTGACCTGGCGATGATCGGCCCGCGCAGCGTACGTTTGTATGCCAACCAGCGGCAAGCGGGGTTTGCCCCCGCCACCCAGGTTAAGCGCAAGGAAGGCGAGGATGATCTGCCGTTGATCAGTAACGCCGCCACCGAGTTGGTCGCCTTCAGTGACGTGCTCGGCAGCGGCCAGCAGCACCTGATCCGCATCCGCCACGACCGGCTTGAATGCTGGCCCAACCTGGGGCGAGGCCGCTTTGGTAAAGGGTTCAGGTTCAGCACGCTGGGTTTTGCTTATGACGAGTTCGATGCATCGCGGGTCTTGCTCGCGGATCTGGACGGCTCCGGTGCCGCAGACCTGGTCTACTTGAAAGCCGAGTGCGCGCTGGTGTTCATGAACCGTTGTGGCAACGGCTTTGACGACGCCGTCGAGCTTCCTTGGCCCAAAAACGTTCGCTATGACAGATTTTGCCGGGTGAGTACCGCTGACTTGCAAGGGCTGGGTTGCTCCAGCCTGGTGTTGACGGTGCCGCATATGTCGCCCATGCATTGGCGGTATGACTTTGTCGCAGCCAAACCCTATTTGTTATGTGCCACCAATAACAACCAAGGCGCCGCCGCGAGCGTGAAATATCGCAGTTCGGCCCAGGAGTGGCTGGATGAAAAGCAGCAATTGCTCGCCAGCGATCAACCGGCCGTGTGTCGTTTACCTTTCCCCGTGCCGGTGGTGAGTGAGCAGGTTCAATGTGACGAAATCACGGGCAATCGGCTGACGCAACGGTTCGAATATCGAAAAGGTTTTTACGACGGACAGGTACGAACGTTTCGAGGTTTTGCCCTGCTCCTGGCGACTGATACCGACACTGCTGCCGAGGCATCACCGGAGTCGGGTTTCAGTGAGCCGGTATTGCGCAAGACCTGGTTTCATGTCGGACAAGTGATCGACCCAGCGTGCGATGAGTATTTCAACGGTGATCTGGCCGCTCACCCCTTGGGAGCAACCTTGCTTAGCCATTATCACGAAGCCGACGGTGTCGATGAACTTGTCGTACCCCAGGCCGATGAGTTGCCTGGCATGCTCCAAGCACTGGCAGGCCAGGTATTGCGTGTGGAAACCTATGGAGGGCGCAACGCAGGCGACGTCCCCTATAGCGTCGAGCAAAACCGCTACCTGGTACGCGTGCTGGATCGGCCAGTAGGCGGTCAATTCGCACCTTACAAGGTGATGCTGGCGTTATCGTTGGAGTCGATCGCCTACCAGTACGAGCAACAGGTCGATGACCCGCTGTGCCAGCACGGGATCAACCTGCGCTGGGATGCCTTTGGCAGCCTGACCCATGGCGTCAGGGTCAGTTATGCCCGGCGCCTGACGGCCCAGGATGATCCGGCCTGCCAGGTGGACCCGAATGAAATCACACCGCAGAAACGCTGGTGGTGTGATGCCCATGATTCGGCGCAGCAGGTTTACTACCTGAGTGAAAGCCTGGCGCGGTTTATTCACCTGACACACCCACAGGGCTGGCGCCTGGCCCTGCCTTTTCAGCAACGTGACAACGCGCTGGTGCTGGGTAAGGGCTCTGGTCCCAACGGCTTGCAACCCGACGCGATCAGCTATGAAGCCTTTATCGCGCAAACCGCCGCAAACCCCTTGAATCCCCAAGCTCAGCGAACACTGGTGGGGCAGTCGGTGCAGCGCTACCGGGACTTGTCCGGGGTTCACCCCTTACCGGATGGAGAGGCCATATTCCTGGCCTTGGCCGATGAGTTGGAAATTGCCGAGCTGGATGAGGCAGCGCTCAAGGCGTACGACTTGCTGCGCAATGACGAGGGTGAAATGCCGTTTGACCTGGAGCAAAAACTCCTGGAGGTCGGGTACCACAAAATGCGCCTGGTTCTGCCGTCCATCGACGGGGCGCAAGCGCCATTGTGGTCGGTCAAGCGCGGTTTCAATACCTACGCCGGCCTCGCGGGTTTCTATAACGTCATCACCGTGCAGCAAACCCGCAGTCATGGTGTGACCCATCTGAGTTACGACCCCTATGGCTGCCTGAATACTCGGGTACGCCTACCTGACGGCTGTGAGACGCGTGTGGATTCGATTGACTATCGCTTGCTGCAACCGGCGCGCATTATCGACCCCAATCAAAACACTCAGGAGGTGCTTTACGGGGCATTCGGCCAGGTGATCGCCACCAGTTTTTTCGGCACCGAACGTGGTCAACCCGTGGGCTTTGCGTCGCTCGATGACTACCGTCCTCCACTCGGCGGCACACCTGGCCAAATCATTGATGCACCGGCCGCGGCGTTGCAGGATGCCGCCACTGCGCACTTTGCCGACCCGTTCAGTTGGATGGGCCGAGTGCCTGACGCCGACCTGCAGGATCGCCAATGGCTGGACGAATGCGTAGCGCAGGGCGACTTGCTACCCAGCGGGCATATTCGTGTGTCGGCCCGTTTGCTCTCGCCATCCGATGCATTGACGCCCGCGCGACAACGCCTGTTGAGCTTGATCCCTCAGGTGCGCCGCGAGCCTGTTCACGCCGTTACCTTGCAGGCTGATCGCTACCCGCTCGATCCGGAAAAACAAATCCGCGTCGCCTTGAGCTGTTGGGACGGTTTCGGTCGCGCCTTGCAGAGCAAGCAAAAGGTCGAGCGCGGTTATGCCTACCATGTACAGGAAGATGGCTCGTTGGCGCTTGACGGCAATTGTCGGCCGGTGACGGTACAGGATGTTGAGCGCTGGCGGGTCAGCGAGCGGGTCGAGTACAACAACAAGGGGCTGATTGTGCGCATCTACAGGCCCTATTTTGCCGATCATCATCGCTACATCAACGATGTCAGCTTCAGGCAACACGGTTACAGCGACCGACAATTCTATGACCCGTTGGGCCGTCCTACTCGTACCGTCCTCGCCAAGGAGGACTACCTGCGGCGTCATACCTACTGGCCTTGGTACAGCATTTACGAGGATGAAAACGACACCTATGAAGAGGTGATGGCGATGAAAGAGGCCCGGGGGAAGACATTGCAATGACCGCCCTTGCGCTGCACCGGCAGACCCCAGGCCTGAGTGTGAGCGACCCTCGCGGGCTGACGGTGCGCACGGTGCGCTATTGGCGTGAGAGTGGGCGGGAGCAGGCGCAGGCAAGGAGCAGTCGTAGTGGCTTCGACGGTGCGGGCCGAGTCGTGGCCGAGTGGGACCCGCGTTTGGTGGAGCGGGCCAACCTGACGCAGGTTTACTCGCTTGGCAGCAAGGTACTGAGCTCCCACAGCGTTGATGCAGGATGGCGTGTCAGCCTGTTCACGCAGGCGGCTGAACAGGTGCAAGCGTGGGACGCTCGCGGTAATGAGCGACAGGTTGAATACGATAGTTTGCTAAGGCCTGTGGCGGTGTTCGAGCAAGCTGCGTGCGTCGAACGTCATCACTACGCCGATGCGTCGCCGCACTTTGCCGCGCACAACCAATGCGGCCAGTTGATCCGCCACGACACCCCGGCTGGAACGCAGCATTTCAATGAGTTCGGCTTGACCGGCGCGGTGCTGGAACAGTATCAACACTTTCTGCAAAGCCTGGATATGCCC
>NZ_BCBO01000183.1:0-4468 GCF_001320835.1 Pseudomonas sp. NBRC 111138
CTGTAGAATTCGCCTCCCGCTTACGAGAGATCGCAAGCGCAAGTGGTTGAAGTTGTTGAAGAAATCTTCGAAAACTTCTGAAAATAACCACTTGACAGCAAATGAGGCTGCTGTAGAATGCGCGCCTCGGTTGAGACGAAAGATCTTAACCAACCGCTCTTTAACAACTGAATCAAGCAATTCGTGTGGGTGCTTGTGGAGTCAGACTGATAGTCAACAAGATTATCAGCATCACAAGTTACTCCGCGAGAAATCAAAGATGTAACCAACGATTGCTGAGCCAAGTTTAGGGTTTCTTAAAAACCCAAAGATGTTTGAACTGAAGAGTTTGATCATGGCTCAGATTGAACGCTGGCGGCAGGCCTAACACATGCAAGTCGAGCGGTAGAGAGAAGCTTGCTTCTCTTGAGAGCGGCGGACGGGTGAGTAATGCCTAGGAATCTGCCTGGTAGTGGGGGATAACGTTCGGAAACGGACGCTAATACCGCATACGTCCTACGGGAGAAAGCAGGGGACCTTCGGGCCTTGCGCTATCAGATGAGCCTAGGTCGGATTAGCTAGTTGGTGGGGTAATGGCTCACCAAGGCGACGATCCGTAACTGGTCTGAGAGGATGATCAGTCACACTGGAACTGAGACACGGTCCAGACTCCTACGGGAGGCAGCAGTGGGGAATATTGGACAATGGGCGAAAGCCTGATCCAGCCATGCCGCGTGTGTGAAGAAGGTCTTCGGATTGTAAAGCACTTTAAGTTGGGAGGAAGGGTTGTAGATTAATACTCTGCAATTTTGACGTTACCGACAGAATAAGCACCGGCTAACTCTGTGCCAGCAGCCGCGGTAATACAGAGGGTGCAAGCGTTAATCGGAATTACTGGGCGTAAAGCGCGCGTAGGTGGTTTGTTAAGTTGGATGTGAAATCCCCGGGCTCAACCTGGGAACTGCATTCAAAACTGACTGACTAGAGTATGGTAGAGGGTGGTGGAATTTCCTGTGTAGCGGTGAAATGCGTAGATATAGGAAGGAACACCAGTGGCGAAGGCGACCACCTGGACTAATACTGACACTGAGGTGCGAAAGCGTGGGGAGCAAACAGGATTAGATACCCTGGTAGTCCACGCCGTAAACGATGTCAACTAGCCGTTGGAAGCCTTGAGCTTTTAGTGGCGCAGCTAACGCATTAAGTTGACCGCCTGGGGAGTACGGCCGCAAGGTTAAAACTCAAATGAATTGACGGGGGCCCGCACAAGCGGTGGAGCATGTGGTTTAATTCGAAGCAACGCGAAGAACCTTACCAGGCCTTGACATCCAATGAACTTTCCAGAGATGGATTGGTGCCTTCGGGAACATTGAGACAGGTGCTGCATGGCTGTCGTCAGCTCGTGTCGTGAGATGTTGGGTTAAGTCCCGTAACGAGCGCAACCCTTGTCCTTAGTTACCAGCACGTCATGGTGGGCACTCTAAGGAGACTGCCGGTGACAAACCGGAGGAAGGTGGGGATGACGTCAAGTCATCATGGCCCTTACGGCCTGGGCTACACACGTGCTACAATGGTCGGTACAGAGGGTTGCCAAGCCGCGAGGTGGAGCTAATCCCATAAAACCGATCGTAGTCCGGATCGCAGTCTGCAACTCGACTGCGTGAAGTCGGAATCGCTAGTAATCGCGAATCAGAATGTCGCGGTGAATACGTTCCCGGGCCTTGTACACACCGCCCGTCACACCATGGGAGTGGGTTGCACCAGAAGTAGCTAGTCTAACCTTCGGGAGGACGGTTACCACGGTGTGATTCATGACTGGGGTGAAGTCGTAACAAGGTAGCCGTAGGGGAACCTGCGGCTGGATCACCTCCTTAATCGACGACATCAGCTGCTCCATAAGTTCCCACACGAATTGCTTGATTCATTGAAGAAGACGAAAGAAGCAGCCCGAAATTGGGTCTGTAGCTCAGTTGGTTAGAGCGCACCCCTGATAAGGGTGAGGTCGGCAGTTCGAATCTGCCCAGACCCACCAATTTTGTGTGGGAAACGCCTGTAGAAATACGGGGCCATAGCTCAGCTGGGAGAGCGCCTGCCTTGCACGCAGGAGGTCAACGGTTCGATCCCGTTTGGCTCCACCACTACTGCTTCTGTTTGTATAAAGCTTAGAAATGAGCATTCCATCGTTGTGATGGTGAATGTTGATTTCTAGTCTTTGACTAGTTCGTTCTTTAAAAATTTGGGTATGTGATAGAAAGATAGACTGAACGTTACTTTCACTGGTAACGGATCAGGCTAAGGTAAAATTTGTGAGTTCTCTTAATTGAGAAATTCGAATTTTCGGCGAATGTCGTCTTCACAGTATAACCAGATTGCTTGGGGTTATATGGTCAAGTGAAGAAGCGCATACGGTGGATGCCTTGGCAGTCAGAGGCGATGAAAGACGTGGTAGCCTGCGAAAAGCTTCGGGGAGTCGGCAAACAGACTTTGATCCGGAGATGTCTGAATGGGGGAACCCAGCCATCATAAGATGGTTATCTTGTACTGAATACATAGGTGCAAGAGGCGAACCAGGGGAACTGAAACATCTAAGTACCCTGAGGAAAAGAAATCAACCGAGATTCCCTTAGTAGTGGCGAGCGAACGGGGACTAGCCCTTAAGTGGCTTTGAGATTAGCGGAACGCTCTGGAAAGTGCGGCCATAGTGGGTGATAGCCCTGTACGCGAAAATCTCTTAGTCATGAAATCGAGTAGGACGGAGCACGAGAAACTTTGTCTGAATATGGGGGGACCATCCTCCAAGGCTAAATACTACTGACTGACCGATAGTGAACTAGTACCGTGAGGGAAAGGCGAAAAGAACCCCGGAGAGGGGAGTGAAATAGATCCTGAAACCGTATGCGTACAAGCAGTGGGAGCCCACTTTGTTGGGTGACTGCGTACCTTTTGTATAATGGGTCAGCGACTTATTTTCAGTGGCGAGCTTAACCGAATAGGGGAGGCGTAGCGAAAGCGAGTCTTAATAGGGCGTCTAGTCGCTGGGAATAGACCCGAAACCGGGCGATCTATCCATGGGCAGGTTGAAGGTTGGGTAACACTAACTGGAGGACCGAACCGACTACCGTTGAAAAGTTAGCGGATGACCTGTGGATCGGAGTGAAAGGCTAATCAAGCTCGGAGATAGCTGGTTCTCCTCGAAAGCTATTTAGGTAGCGCCTCATGTATCACTGTAGGGGGTAGAGCACTGTTTCGGCTAGGGGGTCATCCCGACTTACCAAACCGATGCAAACTCCGAATACCTACAAGTGCCGAGCATGGGAGACACACGGCGGGTGCTAACGTCCGTCGTGAAAAGGGAAACAACCCAGACCGTCAGCTAAGGTCCCAAAGTTATGGTTAAGTGGGAAACGATGTGGGAAGGCTTAGACAGCTAGGAGGTTGGCTTAGAAGCAGCCACCCTTTAAAGAAAGCGTAATAGCTCACTAGTCGAGTCGGCCTGCGCGGAAGATGTAACGGGGCTCAAACCATACACCGAAGCTACGGGTATCACGTAAGTGATGCGGTAGAGGAGCGTTCTGTAAGCCTGTGAAGGTGAGTTGAGAAGCTTGCTGGAGGTATCAGAAGTGCGAATGCTGACATGAGTAACGATAATGGGTGTGAAAAACACCCACGCCGAAAGACCAAGGTTTCCTGCGCAACGTTAATCGACGCAGGGTTAGTCGGTCCCTAAGGCGAGGCTGAAAAGCGTAGTCGATGGAAAACAGGTTAATATTCCTGTACTTCTGGTTATTGCGATGGAGGGACGGAGAAGGCTAGGCCAGCTTGGCGTTGGTTGTCCAAGTTTAAGGTGGTAGGCTGAAATCTTAGGTAAATCCGGGATTTCAAGGCCGAGAGCTGATGACGAGTTATCTTTTAGATAACGAAGTGGTTGATGCCATGCTTCCAAGAAAAGCTTCTAAGCTTCAGGTAACCAGGAACCGTACCCCAAACCGACACAGGTGGTTGGGTAGAGAATACCAAGGCGCTTGAGAGAACTCGGGTGAAGGAACTAGGCAAAATGGCACCGTAACTTCGGGAGAAGGTGCGCCGGTGAGGGTGAAGGACTTGCTCCGTAAGCTCATGCCGGTCGAAGATACCAGGCCGCTGCGACTGTTTATTAAAAACACAGCACTCTGCAAACACGAAAGTGGACGTATAGGGTGTGACGCCTGCCCGGTGCCGGAAGGTTAATTGATGGGGTTAGCTAACGCGAAGCTCTTGATCGAAGCCCCGGTAAACGGCGGCCGTAACTATAACGGTCCTAAGGTAGCGAAATTCCTTGTCGGGTAAGTTCCGACCTGCACGAATGGCGTAACGATGGCGGCGCTGTCTCCACCCGAGACTCAGTGAAATTGAAATCGCTGTGAAGATGCAGTGTATCCGCGGCTAGACGGAAAGACCCCGTGAACCTTTACTATAGCTTTGCACTGGACTTTGAATTTGCTTGTGTAGG
>NZ_BCBO01000184.1:0-846 GCF_001320835.1 Pseudomonas sp. NBRC 111138
AGTCTGCGTGGAGCCATCCTTGAAATACCACCCTGGCAACTTTGAGGTTCTAACTCAGGTCCGTTATCCGGATCGAGGACAGTGTATGGTGGGTAGTTTGACTGGGGCGGTCTCCTCCTAAAGAGTAACGGAGGAGTACGAAGGTGCGCTCAGACCGGTCGGAAATCGGTCGTAGAGTATAAAGGCAAAAGCGCGCTTGACTGCGAGACAGACACGTCGAGCAGGTACGAAAGTAGGTCTTAGTGATCCGGTGGTTCTGTATGGAAGGGCCATCGCTCAACGGATAAAAGGTACTCCGGGGATAACAGGCTGATACCGCCCAAGAGTTCATATCGACGGCGGTGTTTGGCACCTCGATGTCGGCTCATCACATCCTGGGGCTGAAGCCGGTCCCAAGGGTATGGCTGTTCGCCATTTAAAGTGGTACGCGAGCTGGGTTTAGAACGTCGTGAGACAGTTCGGTCCCTATCTGCCGTGGACGTTTGAGATTTGAGAGGGGCTGCTCCTAGTACGAGAGGACCGGAGTGGACGAACCTCTGGTGTTCCGGTTGTCACGCCAGTGGCATTGCCGGGTAGCTATGTTCGGAATAGATAACCGCTGAAAGCATCTAAGCGGGAAACTAGCCTCAAGATGAGATCTCACTGGAACCTTGAGTTCCCTGAAGGGCCGTCGAAGACTACGACGTTGATAGGTTGGGTGTGTAAGCGCTGTGAGGCGTTGAGCTAACCAATACTAATTGCCCGTGAGGCTTGACCATATAACACCCAAGCAATTTGAGTCGAAAGGCCAGATTGCGGTGTGTGAAGACGCAATGAACCGAAAGTTCGACGCTCACAAAACACCAC
>NZ_BCBO01000185.1:0-4401 GCF_001320835.1 Pseudomonas sp. NBRC 111138
AAAAGCGATCACATGGGCGCCACGGGACAGCGCCTTGGCGATTTCTACCAGTTGGCGCTGGCCCAGGGACAGGCGCCCGAGTTTCTCGTCGGGGTCGATTTCATCGGCCAGCCCCTTGAGGCAGGCCAGGGCCTGCTTGCGCAGCAGGCGCCGGTTGACCACGCCAAAGCGCGTGGGTAAATGCCCGAGGAACAGGTTCTCGGCCACGCTCATTTCCGGCACCAGGTGCAGCTCCTGGTGAATCACCGCCACACCGCTGGCGATGCTGTCGGCGGCGCATTTGAAGGCCATGGTCTGCGCGCCGATCTGCACCGTACCGCTGGACGGAATGTAGGCGCCGCCGAGGATTTTCAGCAGGGTCGACTTGCCTGCGCCGTTCTCGCCCATCAGCGCGTGCACCGAATGCGGCCGCGCTTCAAAGCTGATCTGCGCCAGGGCTTTCACACCGGGAAACTCCTTGCCGATGCCATTGAAACGCAGGGCTGCACCGCTCATTTCCACAGGCCGATCTTGGTCAGTTCTTCCTGGAAATTGGCGCGGGTGATCAAGGTCACTTCGTCCATGGCGGTGTATTTGGCCGGTTCCTTGCCGGTGGTGACCCACTCGTACATCGCCAGCGCGGTTTTATAGCCCTCGATATGCGGGCTGGGCAGCATGGAGCCGAAGAAACCGCTGTCGGCTTTCTTCAATTCGCCAATGGCGTCGGTGCCATTGATGCCGATGCCGATGACGTTGGCGGCCTTGAAGCCGGCACTTTCGGTGGCGCGCACGCCGCCGAGCACGGTGTTGTCGTTCATGCCACCGATGATCAGGTTCTTCGCTCCGCTCGGCAGCTTGACCAAGGCCGAGTTGGTGGCGTCCATGCTGCCAGGTACGTCGAGGGTTTTCAGCGCAGCGGTGAGGATGTGGTCCTTGGGAATACCGGCCTCCTCGAGGGATTTGATCGAGCCGTCTGTACGCTTCTTACCGGTGTCGAGTTCGTTGAAGGTATTGATCACCGCATAGGTGTCCTTCCAGTCCCAACCGCGTTTTTTCGCTTCGGCGGCCATGGCGGCGCCCTGCTTCTGGCCCACTTCAAACGCGGCCATTCCCAGGTATGGCACGTCTTCCATGAAGTTGCCCTTGGCATCGACAAAGCGATCATCCACGGCCATCACTTTCAAACCGTTGACCTTGGCTTTGGCAACGATGGCCGGGCCCAGGGACACGTCCGGCGGGCAGATCACAAAACCCTTGGCGCCATTGGCGGCCAGGCTGTCGATGGCCGACAAGGTCTTTTCGCCATCGGGCACGGCGATCTTGATCACAGTAAAACCATGCTCCTTGCCGGCTTTTTCCGCGAATGCCCACTCCGTTTGAAACCAGGGTTCCTCGGCCTGCTTGACCAGGAAACCGATCTTCACTTCTTCAGCCGATACCCAGCCGCAGAACGCCATTGCCAGTGCCACGGCACCGAGTGTTTGCTTGAACATGGACCACCTCCTTCTTGTTATTGGAAAACGCTTTAGTCGTGGTACATCACAGACCGCCCGCCATCGATCATCAGGCAAGTGGCGTTGATAAAGGGCGCCTCGTCGGTCGCCAGGAACAGTGCTGTCATGGCCACTTCGATGGGCTGGCCAATGCGTTTGGGCGGGTGCAGGTCGAACGCACGCTGGCGTTCGGCGTGAGGGTCAGGGAAACCGTTCCAGTAATCGACGTTGAGCTGGGTTTCGATATAGCCGGGGGCGATGGCATTCACGCGGATGCCCTTGGGCGCGTACTCGATGCCCAGGGCCCGGGTAAGGCCGAGCAAGCCGTGCTTGGCCACAGGGTAAGGAAAGCAACCGGGAATGATGTGGCTGGAATGGGTGGACGCGATATTGATGATGTTGCCGATACCTTGCTCGATCATGTGCGGCAACACCGAACGGCAGCCGTACCAGGCGCCGTCGAGGTCGATGGCGAAACAGCGGCGCCAGTCCTCGTCGCTCATCTCCAGCGGGTCACGGAACACGTTGACTCCGGCACAGTTGACCAGCACATCCACGCGGCCAAAGCGCTCGATGGCCAGGTTGACCAGTGCCTGCCATTGATCCTTGGAGGTGATATCAACCGGTTGGGCGTAAACCTGCGCGCCGCGTTCGCGCCAATGAGCGGCGACTTTCTCGACTTTGTCGCCCTGGATATCCGCAATGATCAACCGCGCCTGCTGGGCCTGGAAACAGGCAACGATGGCTTCGCCAATGCCTTGGGCGGCGCCGGTGACGATCACCACCTTGTTCTTCAGCCGCTCGCCGCAAGTCGGCTCGGGCACGTCGGGTAGGGACAACGGTTGCGCCTGCATCGCTTCACCTTTTTATTTTTTGTAGTGATTGCTGATGCTGGCGACTATAAACCCATCGCCTGAAACATCTCAATATATAAATTAAGATCCCATATATTGAGAAAAATAAAAAATGTTCGAGCGGGTTAGCTGTGGCGAGGGAGCTTGCTCCCGCTGTCTGCGCAGCAGACTCCCGCTTTTGGGGGGCGCTTCGCACCCCAGCGCAAGCAAGCTTGCTCGCCACAGGAAAGCTCACATTCTGGTTTTAGTGTTTACATAAACGAGGCTTCAGCCTTGGGCAAAGTCGCGCAGGGCATCGCCTTCCATGCGATAACGCACCCATTCTTCCTGAGGCTGGGCGCCTATGGATTTGTAGAAGGCAATCGCTGGCTCGTTCCAGTCCAGCACGCTCCATTCAAAGCGCCCGCAACCGTTGTCACAGGCGATCTTGGCCAAGTGGCGCAGCAACTTCTTGCCGGCCCCGCCGCCGCGTTGTTCCGGGTTGATGTACAGATCTTCCAGGTACAGGCAGTTACTGCCCAGCCACGTCGAGTAACTGAAAAAGAACACCGCAAAGCCAATCGGCAAGCCGTCGCGCAAGCAGATAAGGCCATGGGCCGTGGCGCCTTCGCTGAACAGGCTGCGTTCGATATCCACCACGCTGGCGATCACTTCATGCCGGGCTTTCTCGTACTCGGCAAGTTCAGTGATAAAGGTCAGGATCTGCGCAGCATCGCTGGGCACGGCGGGGCGAATCTCGATGGTCATGGGCGAGCCTTGGGCAAATTCAAAGGCCACATACTAAGACGGTTTGATGGCCGTTTGCAGTGCAATTGATGCCAATCAGCACGTTTCACTCCGGCGCGGGGTGAAGCAAGCATCAGCAACCACAGAACAAAGCCTGCGGACGCCCATGGTAAACAATGGGCATAAATCCAACGATCAGAGACCTGCTCATGCACGCCACGCCACCAGTGGGCACGAAGACATTCGCGCTGTTCTGCCTCGCCAGTTTCCTGCTGTCACTGTCTTACGGCTCGACCTTTTTGTTGTCACTGCTGATCCATGCCCGTGGCGGTAATGAACACGATGCGGGCAGTGTCATTGCCACGGCGATGCTCAGCACTTTTGTGGCGGTCGTGTTTTCCGGGCACCTGGCTGATGCGCTGGGCGCAGCGCGAGCAATTGCGAGCACCGGCCTATTGTTGGTGGTGGCCTGCCTGGGGTTTGCCCTGACGCCAGGGTTTGGCCAGGGCTTGATGCTGTTTGGATTGTCCCTTGGCTTGGGCTGGGGCGTGTTCTATACCTTGGGTCCGATCATCGTGACGCTGCTGGTGGAACCCCGCCAGCGGGCCAAATATTTCGCCTTGCTCTCGGGCAGTATGTTGAGCGGCATAGGTTCCGGCCCTTTGCTGGGACGCGCCGCCACTGCGCTGGACCTGCCCCTGACAACGGCGTTTTATATTGCCGGGCTCGCCAGCCTCGCCGGGGTGGTGATGTTCTGGCGCATGGGCTTTCGGTTGCGACAGCACGCGAATGTACCGACATCCAGGATTTCCTGGGCTGCAAGCCGCCGCGTACTGTCTTCCAAGGCGGCGTTCGCCATCCTGATGGTTGGCCTGGGTGGCTGCGTATTCGGGGGGCTATCTTCGTTCCAGACCAGCTATGCCGTTGCCCATAAGCTGGACTATTCGCTGTTCTTCGCGGGTTTCCTGACAGCGGCAATTATCAGTCGCCTGCTGATCGCCGGTTTCGTGGTCAAGCGCGATGCGTACCAGGCTGCCTGCGTATTATCCGGGGTGATGCTCGGCGCGATCACGCTGTTCGCGTTTGGTGTCAGCGGCAACCTCAGTTATGTGCTCGCCGCCGCCACGCTAGGGATCGGGTATGGCCTGACGTATTCGGTGATTAACGGCCTGGTAGCCAACGAAGCGCCCAGCGGCACCACTTCCCAGGCGTTGTTGTTGTTCAGCCTGGCGTACTTTATCGGCGTCTTCGGGTTTCCCTGGCTCGCAGGCAAGATCATCGTTGACTTCGGCCTTGCGACAATGATGCTGAGCGTACTGGTGATCGCCGCACTCAACTGGACGATCACA
>NZ_BCBO01000186.1:0-4254 GCF_001320835.1 Pseudomonas sp. NBRC 111138
CCAGGCCCAGGCTGATGGCTTGTTCAACGATGAAATCGTGCCGATGGCGGTCAAGTACAAGGTGGAGGACAAGAACACTGGCGCGGTGCAGATCCTGGATGGCGCGGTAGACCGTGACGACTGCAACCGCCCGGACACCACCCTGGCCAGCCTCAGCGGCCTGAAGCCGGTATTTGCCGAGGATGGCTCGGTAACGGCAGGTAACTCCTCGCAGCTCTCCGACGGTGCGTCGATGACCCTGGTGATGAGCCTGGAAAAAGCCCTGGAACTGGGGCTCAAGCCCAAGGCGTTCTTCCGTGGCTTTACCGTGGCCGGTTGCGAGCCGGACGAGATGGGCATCGGCCCGGTGTTCTCGGTGCCCAAGTTGCTCAAGGCCAAGGGGTTGCAGGTGGCGGATATCGACTTGTGGGAACTCAATGAGGCCTTTGCTTCCCAGTGCCTTTACGCGCGCAATCGCCTGGAGATCGATAATGCCAAATACAACGTCAACGGCGGCTCGATTTCCATCGGGCACCCGTTCGGCATGACCGGCTCGCGGCAGGTGGGGCACCTGGTGCGCGAACTGCAACGGCGCAACCTGCGTTACGGGGTTGTCACCATGTGCGTGGGGGGTGGGATGGGCGCCACCGGACTCTTCGAAGCCGTACGCTGAGTCAGGTTGGAATACCGCCAATGTGGGAGCTGGCTTGCCTGCGATTGCGGTGGGTCAGCGACAGATTGGACACAGATAAATCGCCATCGCAGGCAAGCCAGCCCCCACATTCAAGACTGTGACGTATCCGAACTCAGTGACTTGCCCCTAGAATGCCTGCTCCACTTCCTCTGGCATCTGGGGCACTCATGCACATCTCTTCCGGCCGCTGGGTCTACGGTTTCTTCCTGACCCTGCTGACCGCGTTTCTGTGGGGCATTCTCCCGATCAAGCTCAAGCAAGTGTTGCAGGTGATGGACCCGATCACCGTGACCTGGTTTCGCCTCATGGTAGCGGGCACGTGCCTGTTCGTTTACCTGGCCGCCACCAAACGCCTGCCCAGCCGCAAAGTGCTTGGCCCCAAGGGTGGGTGGCTGGTGGGCATGGCGGTGTGTGGCCTGGTGGGCAACTACGTGCTGTACCTGGTTGGCCTGAAAATGCTCAGCCCCGGCACGGCGCAGTTGGTGGTGCAGATGGGGCCGATCTTTCTGATGGTTGCCAGTGTGTTTGTGTTCAAGGAGCGCTTCAGTCTGGGGCAGGGGGTGGGGCTGATGGTGCTGATCGCAGGCTTTGGCTTGTTTTTCAACCAACGCCTGGTGGAGTTGCTGACGTCCATGGGCACCTACACCGCCGGTGTGCTGACGATCCTGCTCGCCACCACCATCTGGGTGTTCTATGCACTGGGGCAGAAGCAGTTGCTGACGGTATGGAATTCATTGCAGGTGATGATGGTGATCTACCTGTCGTGCGCGGTGTTGCTCACGCCTTGGGCGCACCCGCTGGAGGCGTTGCAGTTGAGCCCGTTGCAAGGCTGGCTGCTGCTGGCGTGCTGCATGAATACGCTGGTGGCCTACGGCGCATTTGCCGAAGCCCTGGCGCATTGGGAAGCCTCGCGGGTCAGTGCGACCCTGGCGTTGACGCCGTTGGTGACCTTTGTGGCGGTGGCAGTGTCGGCCTGGCTGTGGCCGGACTATGTGCAAGCCGAAGAGATCAATGCCTTGGGGTATGTGGGGGCTTTGGTGGTGGTGACTGGCTCGGCGATGGTCGCGCTGGCGCCTTCGCTGCTCGCCGGGCTCAGGGCCCGGCGGCTGCGGATGTCGGTTTAAGCGCCGAGCATGTTTTCCGGGCGCACCCACTGGTCAAACTCGGCATCGGTGAGGTAGCCCAGCTCCAGTGCAGCCTCACGCAGTGTCAGCCCTTCGGCGTAAGCCTTCTTGGCGATTTCGGCTGACTTGTCGTAGCCGATATGCGGGTTGAGGGCGGTGACCAGCATCAGCCCGCGTTCCAGGTGCTGGGCCATTTGCTCGGCGTCGGGTTCGAGGCCAGCAATGCAATGCTCCTGGAAGTTGTTGCAGCCATCGGCCAGCAGGCGAATCGACTCCAGCAGGTTGTGGATGATCACCGGTTTGTACACGTTCAACTGCAAGTGCCCTTGGCTGGCGGCCATGCCGATGGTCACGTCGTTGCCCAGCACCTGGCAGGCCAGCATCGACAGCGCTTCGCATTGTGTGGGGTTGACCTTGCCGGGCATGATCGAACTGCCCGGTTCGTTGGCCGGCAACTTGACTTCGGCCAGCCCGGCGCGAGGGCCCGAACCCAGCAGGCGCAGGTCGTTGGCGATTTTCATCAGCGCCACGGCCAGGGTTTTCAGCGCGCCGTGCAAGGTCACCAGCGGCTCATGGCCGGAGAGGGCGGCGAATTTGTTCGGCGCGGTCACAAAGGGTAGACCCGACAACGCGGCCAGCTCGGAAGCAATCGCCTCGCCAAAGCCATGGGGGGCATTGAGGCCGGTGCCGACGGCGGTGCCGCCCTGGGCCAGCTCGCACACCGCGGGCAGGGCGCTGCGGATCGCACGCTCGGCGTAATCGAGCTGGGCGATAAACGCCGAAAGTTCCTGGCCGAAGGTGATCGGTGTGGCATCCATCATGTGGGTACGGCCGGTCTTGACCAGCTTCATATGCCGCGCGGCCAATTCTGCCAGCCCACCGGACAAGGTGGCGATCGCCGGCAGCAGTTGCTTGTTCACCGCTTGCACCGCAGCAATGCTCATGGCGGTGGGGAAGCAGTCGTTGGAACTCTGGGAACGGTTGACGTGATCGTTGGGGTGCACCGGGCTCTTGCCGCCGCGGTTGTTGCCGGCCAGTTCGTTGGCGCGGCCAGCGATCACTTCGTTGGCGTTCATGTTGCTCTGGGTGCCACTGCCGGTCTGCCAGACCACCAGCGGGAACTGGTCGTCATGCTGGCCGTCCAGGACTTCGTCGGCAGCCTGCTCGATCAGGCGGGCAATATCGGCGGGCAAGTCGCCGTTGCGGTCGTTGACCCGCGCCGCAGCCTTCTTGATCAGGGCCAGGGCATGTAATACCGCCAGCGGCATGCGCTGCTCGCCAATCGCGAAATTGACCAGCGAACGTTGGGTTTGCGCGCCCCAATAGGCGTCATCAGGGACCTGTACTTCCCCCAGGCTGTCGGTTTCGATACGGCTCATCGGTCACCCTCCTTATGCAGTCGTGATTGGTCAGTTTAGGCCCTGGCGGCCAGCGTGGGTTCCCTAAAAGCGCATTTGTGCCATCGCGCCCCGTGAAACCGGGGCTTGCCAAGGAGTGGGGTTGAGCCGCGAGGTTTTTTAGGCGCAGAATGGTCGCCCTTGGGGTCTTACCTCGCCTGCTAGAAAAGGAAACTCGATGACTCGTCTTCGTGCCATCTGTACCGCGGTTGCTCTGGTTTGCGCCAGCGGCCAGGTTCTTGCCGATACCGCCAGCCACAACGCCAGTGCCGAAGCCTTCCTTACCCTGGCCCATGCTGACAAGCTGGGTACCCCGGTGTACATGCAAGTGCAGCAAATGTTCGCCCAGCGTTTCGAACAGACCAAGGCGCCTGCCGCCAAGCAGTCGGTACTGGACAGCTACCAGGCCAAGGCCAACGCCGCTCTGGACCAGGCCATCGGCTGGCCGAAGCTCAAGCCTGACATGGTCAAGCTCTACACCACCAACTTCAGCGAATCCGAGCTCAAGGACCTGGTAGCGTTCTACCAGTCGCCACTTGGCAAGAAAGTCCTGGAAAAAATGCCCCAGCTGACCCAGCAATCGGCCCAGATGACCCAGGCCAAGCTGGAAAGCGCCGTACCGGTGGTGAACAAGCTGTTGGAAGACATGACCAACGAGCTGGCGCCAAAAGCCGCCGCACCGGCCAAGAAGAAGTAAGCAGGAATGACCATGCAACAGCGTATCGAAACGGCCCTTGCCGCCCTGGCCCCGCAACACTTGAGCGTGCTGGATGAAAGCCACATGCACAGCCGTGGGTTGCAGACCCACTTCAAGGCCGTGCTGGTCAGCCAGCAGTTCGAGGGGCTCAACCGCGTCAAGCGCCACCAGAAGGTCTACGCCACCCTGGGTGATCTGATGAGCGAGTTCCATGCGCTGGCGCTGCATACCTATACGCCCGACGAGTGGGCGACAATCGACGCAGCCCCGGCCTCGCCGACCTGCGCCGGCGGACATTGAGATCGGAAGAGCACACGTCTGAACTCCAGTCACGAGTGGATATCTCGTATGCCGTCTTCTGCT
>NZ_BCBO01000187.1:0-3697 GCF_001320835.1 Pseudomonas sp. NBRC 111138
TGCCGACACCCTGACCTGCGTCCTTGCCACCAGCGATATGCTGATCATCAATGGGCTGCACGCTTTTGACTTCGAGCTTGATCAGCAACTGCAGATCCAAAGCATGGATGGCCGGGAACTCAAGCGTTGGACCTTCAGTCCAGAACAATTGCAGGCGGCTACCTTTGACGAGAGCTTGCAAAGCTGGTTGCTGATCAACGACGACGGTGAACACCGTCTGGTCTGCTTGAGCGCCATCCAGGGCGACAACAATAACGACGAGGACGAAGCAGATGATGCGTAAATTCTGGCCCCTGCTGATGGCAGGCAGTGTCGGTGCGATGTCGGTGCAGGCCGCACCGGCCGATATCCATGAACTGTTGGTCGGCAGCTATACGGCCGGCACCAGTGAAGGGATCTACCGCCTGCAATTCGACAGTAGCACCGGGCAGTTCAGCGGCAAGCCAGTGCTGGCGGCGAAAACCGCCAACCCTTCCTGGCTGACGATCTCCAAAGACCAGAAGCAGTTGTTTGTGGTCAATGAGAACGGCCCCGGCCAGGCAGACCCGGTGGGGCGTGTCAGCAGCTATAGCATCGACCCCCAGAACCACCAGTTGACCCTGATCAACCAGGTGCAGAGCCTGGGCAATGAGCCGACCCATTCCAGTGTGGCCGCCGATGGGCGCTACCTGTTCGTCGCCAACTATTCGGTGGTGGAAGACCCGGGTGGCAGCCTGGCGATCCTGCCGGTGGATGCCAGCGGCAAGCTGTCGGCACCGGTGCAATTGAGCGGGCACCCGGCCAGCCGTGTGAACCCGGAGCGCCAGGCGTCCAACCATGTGCATTCGGTCGTGTCGTCGCCGGACGGCAAGTATGTATTCGTGCAGGACCTGGGCGCGGACAAGGTGTTTGCCTACCGCTACGACCCCAAGGCCAATCACGAACTGCCACTGACGGCGGCCGACCCGGCGTCGGTGCAGTTGCCACCGGGCAGCGGCCCGCGTCACTTGCTGTTCAGCGCGGACGGCAAGCACGCCTGGCTGACCACTGAGATGAGCGCCCAGGTAGCCGTGTTCGATTACAACGACGGCAAGCTGACGCAAACCCAGTTGCTCGACTATGCCGCCGGCCAACCGGTGTCCGACAAGGCCGGTGCGGCGTTGCATGCGTCAAACGACGGCAAATTCCTGTACGTGAGCAACCGTGGCACGGCCAATCAGATGCTGGTGTTCAGTATCGATCCAGCCACCGCGCACCTCAAGGAAATCCAGCGGCGTTCTGTCGAAGGCGACCATCCGCGTGAGTTCAGCCTCGACCCTAGCGGAAAATTCCTGCTGATCGCCAACCAGAAAAGCAATGAAATTGTCGTCGTCGAGCGCGACCCCAAGACCGGCCTGCTGGGTAAAACCGTGCAGAAATTGCCGATCGATGCCCCCAGTGACCTCAAGTTCCTGGTGCGTCAATAAGCCACAGGCCCCGCACTGCGGGGCCTGAGCCTTTGTATTAATCGCAGTGATAACGGCTACTGTTTCAAAGCATTTCTAAGGTTCAACCCTCGGGCGTAAGTTGGGTTCCAAGGCCTTCCCAGGCCACCCAACCAAACGAACACAAGGGTTACCGCCATGAACTTCAATCTCTTCTCGATCATCGCTGCTTCTGCTGTTTCCGCCACCGTGGCCTTGCCTGCCGCCGCCAGCGTGGAAGTCACCGGCAAAAAATCCAATGTCACGGCCTATACCCAGAAATACCTGCAACAGAGTGCCAACTTTTATGCGGCGCTGGATCACAAGATTCAAAACTGATTGTCGAGCGACTCAAACCCCAAGCCACTCGCGAGAGTGCCTTGGGGTTTGACGTATCTAGCTGATGGTCAATATCCGACGCAAGGATTCATTCAGGTCTATTGCGCGCGCGCGGGTGAAGCTGCTTGAGATCACGTAATAGAACTCGAAGCTGTAGCCTTTGAACTGGCGCAATTGTTCCCAGTAAAACACCTGCTTGACCGGCGCACCGACGGGCCAGGATTGGCCGACGACTTGTGTCTCGGTATGGAGGATCACCTCGTTCAACCCTTTTACAAGTCGAAAGATCCACAGAATCTCGTCGGTGGGTTGCCGCCAGGCATAGTAGGGGCAGCGTGCGATGACATGCGCCGGGTCGTTACCGATGTGATCGTCTGGGTAGCCCTCAAGGTCCGGTGGCTCCAGGCGAACCACTGAGCCTCTGACCTCGGCGCTGGTTTTCTTGGAGTACACCTCGTAGGGCGGGCCGGACTTTCTCAATACGAAGCTGGTCTCCACCCGGCCCTCAGCGGCCATCCGTATATCAAGGTAATCGATGAACACTGAATAGACCTGGCCACCTCGCCTGATCTCGACAAATTTGTGAATGATTTTGACGCCACCTTTAGGCGGGTAGATGCGAAACATTACATCATAAATATCACCCACCTGGCCCACGCTTGACGGCGTGCGAACCTGCAGCTCCAGGGGGTTTTCCCCCACGACTTCAAGGTCGATATAGCCAGGTGGCCCGCCATTGACAATGACGGGGCCATCCGTCAGGTGCTGGCCCAGGTTCACCGAGACCTCCACGCTGGCCGAGCCGGGCGTCGAGACATTCCCCACCAGATCCCGCACCTCCAGCCAGACGTACAGACGATCACTGTCGCCGGCTTCAAGCAAATCCGCATAGGTCACCAGGATCACTGTGGGCTTGAGAGCCCCCGCAATGTTTTGCGTCTTGATCACCGATCCCCAGTGAAGATCGACTTCATCGGTTGGATTGGTGTTTGGGGGCGGCTGGAGCGTGATAGTGACGCCTTTGCTGGCGTTGCCTGGGACGATGACCGTCTCGGATACGCTGAATTTCAGTCCTGAATGCCCGGGTACTGTAGGGCCATCGTTGTCGTCACCGGCGGGAAGGTCGGTCTTGACCAGCGTCAGCAGCGGGTAAGACCTGTCGTAGTCCGTGCCGCCGGCATAGTGGACCACATACACCAGGGCATACGGGCCGTCGGGCAGGTCCTTCTGTTCGGCGGCGAAAAAGTAGGCGTTGTTCAGCTCCTCGCCAGGTTTGAGCTGCTTGGTGGCGAGTACCGACACAGTGCCGTCGTCGAGTAGTTTACCGACGGTGATGACATCGCCGGGGGCCGCGGCCCAGCCTTTGTCTACCTGAATCGTCATGCCCGACTCAAACAACCACTTCGGGACGCCAGCGTCGTAGCCTTTGACGTTCTCACTCATGCCGGGAATGTAAAGCCGATCAAGGTACTTGGGCGCCTTCTTTTCCTCCAGCGTCATGATGGTGTGTGATGGGGCCGGAACCTTCTGTTTGGCAGAGGCTTTGGTTTTGGTCTTTCCCTCTGCCGCTGCTGGCTTGGTCGCAGGCGCGGATGTCTGGTTTTTTTTGGCTGGCATGGCTGTTCTCCTGTTCCTGCGAAGTGTGCTGTTGGCGCTATCAAACGCCTGAATCCGGGCATTGGCTACTGTCAGAATTAACAGGTACCGATCCAGGTGCATCCTGCACTACCTGTTAATTCTGACAGTAGGCACGCCGCGATTTCAGGCGTTTGATAGTGGTAAGCCAACAGCGCACGACCGTGAGGATTCTCGCCATGCCCAAGATCAAAACACTTGACCCCCTCTTGCCGCCCATCGTTGTTCCGCTGATGGAACCGGCCATTGATGGTGATATCGAAGGGGCGCATGGCGGTATC
>NZ_BCBO01000188.1:0-3454 GCF_001320835.1 Pseudomonas sp. NBRC 111138
ACACCAGCGCGATATTGCAGTACGGCTGGCACTCGCCAGTGCGCACCACAGCGCGGGCATTGCGGCTCAATTGCTTGAATTGGTCATGGCTGAGCAGGCGTCGCTCGCCCAGTGCAGCCTGCTCTGTGAGCGTATTTAGCGCGGTCAGCGCGGGCGGTTGCTTCAGCAGGATCTCTTCTGCCAGAACATGGCTTTCCACCTGCATTTCGCTAAGCACGATGCGCAAGGTGCTGATGAAGTCCGGGATGCCCTGGGTCAGTGCCAGGTCGATCAATTCGACGCCGGGAGGTACCGGCAGGCCGGCATCGCCGATGACCAGAATGTCACCGTGGCCCAGGGACGCGATCACGCGCGACAGGGCGATATTCAGCAAAGGTGTCTTTTTCATGCGGGCACAAAACCTTGTACGTCGTGCAGCGTAGGAATGGAAGGCTGAGCGCCGGCGCGGGTCACTGACAACGCCGCCGCCACTTGGCCAAAACGGATCGCCTCGGCTTCGCTCTGGCCCGCGGCCAGCGCGGCGGCAAAGCCACCGACAAAGGTATCGCCAGCAGCGGTGGTATCCACCGCCTTGACCTTCGGCGCCACCAGGTGCTCAAAGCTCTTGCCGTCGGCAAACAGCGCGCCCTGGGCGCCCAGGGTGATGATGACCTTGCCAGCACCCGCCTGGATCAGCGCGGTCGCGGCGACCTTGGCACTGTCGAGGGAGTCGACCGCTACGCCGCTGAGAGCGCTGGCCTCGCTTTCATTGGGGATCAGATAATCGATCGAGGCATACCAGTCAGCGGGCAATGGTCCGCTTGCCGGGGCCGGGTTGAGGATGACGGTCTTGCCCAGTTCGCGACCCCGCTTGAGCGCATACCCAACGGTCTCCATCGGCACCTCAAGCTGGCAGATGATCACGTCTGCCGCCTGCAGCACAGCGTCGCACGTTCGCAGCGACGCAGGCGTCAGCTCACCGTTGCTGCCGGCCACAATGACAATGGCGTTCTGGCTGCTGTCATCGACCACGATCAACGCCACACCGCTGGAGCCATCCACCGTGCTGACGGCCTGGCAGTCGATCCCTTCCACCAGCAGCGCATCGCGCAATTGGCTGCCATAGGCGTCGGTACCGATGCACCCCACCATGGCGACACTCGCCCCCAGGCGTGCCGAGGCGACGGCCTGGTTGGCGCCCTTGCCACCGGGCACAGTGGAAAATGTCTGGCCGATCAGGGTTTCACCGGCACGCGGCAAGCGACTGGCGCGGGTGACCAGGTCCATGTTCAAGCTGCCTATTACCACTACTTTTGCTGGCATACATCAGTACTCATCAATTCGGTTCAGCGGTATTGGGCGAACACATCAGCCAATGGCGCGGTCGACTCACGCAAAACAATACTGGGCGTCACGATACGTTGATCGATCGGCAGTTGGGGGGTTGCTATTCGTTGCAGTAATAATTCGGCCGCAGTCTCGCCCAATTGCAGGATCGACTGGCCAACCGTCGTCAGCGCCGGGTAGACGTAGCGCCCCATCTGGATGTCATCGAAACCGATGACCGACAGCTCGCCCGGCACCCGCACATTGCGCTCGGCGGCGGCGCGCAGCACGCCAAAACCAATCATATCGTTGCTGGCGAAAATCGCGCTGGGCGGGTGTTGCGATAATAACTGTACGGCTGCGGCATACCCGCCCGTGCTGGTGAAATCGCTTTCCAGGGTACGACTGGACAACACCTCGATGCCCGCCTCGCGCAATGCACGCTGGTACCCGGCCAGGCGCATCTGCGCCACGCGGGTATGCCCAGGGCCGCCGATACAGGCGATGTCCCGGTGCCCCAACTCCAGCAAGTGCCGGGTCGCCAGGTAAGCGCCCTCTTCGTGATCGATGCGCACCAGGTCCACATCAATCCCATCCAGCGCCCGGTCGACAATCACCATCGGCGTGCGCACTGCACTCAAGCCTGCGGCAAGGCCACTGTCATCACCGCCCACGGATGTCACGATCAAGCCGTCGACGCGTTTTTCCAGCAACACGCGCAAATAACTGCGCTGTTTCTCTGCGTCGTCATCCGAGTTGCAGAGGATCACGCAATAGCCATTACGCTCGCAGTAATCCTCGATACCCCGAGCCAGCTCGGCAAAATACGGGTTGAGGCTGTTGGGCACCAGCAGCCCGATGGTGGCCGTGGTCTTGGCCTTGAGCGAGCGTGCCACGGCACTGGGCACGTAGTCCAACTGCTTGATCGCCGCCTCGACCTTGATGCGTACCGGCTCGCTGACTGGGCGCGTCTTGTTCACCACATGGGACACGGTGGTGTAGGAAATACCTGCAAGCGCTGCCACATCCTTGATCGTTGCCATGGTTCAGCCCCGCCGACTGGCGCGCTGGCTGCGATAAGTATCGAGGACCACGGCAATCACGATCACGGCACCGGTAATGATGCGTTTAGTCGGTTCCGTCGCGCCGATCTGCGCCAGCCCGGCGGCCAGGACCGAAATAATCAACACCCCGAAGAACGTACTGATGACCGAGCCACGCCCGCCCATCAGGCTGGTGCCACCGATCACAACGGCGGCGATCACTTGCAGCTCCAGGCCCGAACCGGCATTCGGGTCCGCCGCTTCCAGGCGCGAGATCTGGAACAGCGCCGCCACACCAGCCAACAGGCCCATCAGGCTGAACACCAGGACCTTGTAAGGCTTGGGATTGATACCCGCCAGGCGCACCGCTTCTTCGTTGGTGCCGATGCCGATCAGGTAGCGGCCGAAGACCGTACGGGTCAGTACCAACTGGGCCGCGATGATCACCAGCAAGGCGATGATGAACGACGGAGAAATACCGAAGGCAATCGGGTTGGACAGCCAGGCAAACGAGTCACCGATATAAGCGGTGCGCGAGCCCGTCATCTGGTAGGCCACGCCGCGGGCCATCTCCAGCACGCCGAGGGATACGATAAATGACGGAATGCGCCAGGCCACCGTGATGGAACCGGTGATGGTGCCGGCCAACGCCGCGCAACCCATGCCCAACAGAGCGGCAGGCAACACGCTCCAGCCCCAGCCCAGGATCGCCACGCTGACTGCCGAGGCCGCCAATGCCAGTACCGATCCCACAGACAGGTCGATGCCGCCAATGATCAGGATGAAGGTCATGCCCACCGCCAGCACCATCAGGTCTGGAATCTGGTTGGCCAGGGTGCTGAAGGTGTCATAGGACAGAAAGTGATCGCTGAGCATCGAGAACAGCGCAATCATCGCCAGCAGGGCACCCGCCAGCCCGAGGTAGGTACCCAGGCCATAGAAGTTGCCGCCAGTTTTACCGGGGGAAATGTTTGTTTTCATGGGGTATTCCTAGGCGCTGCTTCGTTGAGCAGCGCATCACGTTTCTGATAGCCGGCAAAGGCGGCGGCGAGCAATTCGTCCTGGGTCCAGCTGTCACGCTCGAAGGTCTCGATCAGGCGCCCGGC
>NZ_BCBO01000189.1:0-2910 GCF_001320835.1 Pseudomonas sp. NBRC 111138
ACGCGGTATAGGTGATCTGGCCACCCTCATTCGCTTCGGTCGGAGCTGTCAGCGTTACGGTAGTGGTGTTATCGGTGCCCGGTGTATCAGTAACGGTGGTGTTAACCGGGGTAGTACCTGGAACCAGATTTTCAAAGTGCTCGCCGCCGGTCACGCCTTTGATGGCGGTAGTGACGGTCTGGTCGCCTTTGTACACGTCATCCGGCGCGATGGTGGTGATAGAACCGCTCGACTGGTTTACGCCAATAGTGATGGTCTTGCCGTTATCCAGGGTCACGGTCAGCGGATTGGTGATGTTGGTCACCGGTGCGCCGTTTTTATCCACAAGGCTGGCGGTGTAGACGATATTGCCGCCTTCGCCGACAGTGGTAGTGGCCGTCAGAACTACATCGACCTTGTCGATGGTGTCGTTGATCGTGGTGGTTGCGCCGTTGCCTGCGACTTCTAACTTCTCGAAGTTGCCGCCAGTGGTCTCGGTTATCTTGACGGTCTGCGTGCTCTTGTCGATGAACACGTCATCGGTAGGGGCGGGCACGGTGACGGTCCCAACAGTTTCGCCAGCCTTGATGGTGATCGCCGAGCCGTTGTCCAACTTCAGCGTGACGTCAGTGCCCGCTTTGTTGGAAAGCGTGGCGGTATAAGTGATCTGGCCACCCTCATTCGCCTCGGTGGGAGCTGTCAGCGTTACGGTCGTGGTGTTATCGGTGCCCGGTGTATCAGTAACGGTGGTGTTAACCGGGGTAGTACCTGGAACCAGATTTTCGAAGTGCTCGCCGCCGGTCACGCCTTTGATGGCGGTGGTGACGGTTTGGTCGCCCTTGTACACATCATCAGGAGCAACAACCGAAACGCTACCGCTCGATTGGTTTACGCCGATGGTGATGGTTTTACCGTTGTCCAAGGTAACGGTCAGCGGGTTGGTGATGTTGGTCACCGGCGCGCCGTTTTTATCCACAAGGCTGGCGGTGTAGACGATATTGCCGCCTTCACCGACGGTGGTGGTGGCGGTCAGGACTACGTCGACTTTGTCGATGGTGTCGTTGATCGTGATGGTCGCGCCGTTGCCTGCGACTTCTAACTTCTCGAAGTTGCCGCCAGTGGTCTCGGTGATCTTGACGGTCTGTGTGCTCTTGTCGATGAACACGTCATCGGTAGGCGCAGGGACAGTGACGGTGCCTACGGTTTCGCCAGCCTTGATGGTGATGCTTGAGCCGTTGTCGAGTTTCAGCGTGACGTCGGTGCCGGCCTTGTTGCTCAAGGTCGCGGTGTACGTGATCTGGCCACCTTCGTTAACTGCATTTGGCGCAGTCAGGATGACAGTCGTTGTGTTGTCGGTACCGGGGGTGTCGGTGACAGTGGTGTTCACTGCCGTCGTGCCAGGGACCAAGTTTTCAAAGTGCTCGCCACCAGTGACGCCTTTGATAGCGGTAGTGACGGTCTGGTCGCCTTTATAAATGTCATCCGGCGCGATAGTGGTGACAGAGCCACTCGACTGGTTCACACCGATGGTGATTGTCTTGCCGTTATCCAAGGTCACGGTCAGCGGGTTAGTGATGTTAGTCACCGGTGCGCCGTTTTTATCCACAAGGCTAGCGGTGTAGACGATGTTGCCGCCTTCGCCGACAGTGGTAGTGGCCGTCAGAACTACATCGACCTTGTCGATGGTGTCGTTGACCGTGGTGGTCGCGCCGTTGCCTGCCACTTCGAGTTTTTCGAAGTTGCCGCCAGTGGTCTCGGCGATCTGAACGGTCTGAGTGCTCTTGTCGATGAACACGTCATCGGTAGGCGCAGGGACGGTCACGGTGCCAACGGTTTCGCCAGCTTTGATGGTGATGCTTGAGCCGTTATCCAACTTCAGCGTGACGTCAGTGCCCGCTTTGTTGGAAAGCGTGGCGGTGTAAGTGATCTCGCCACCCTCATTCGCCTCGGTCGGAGCCGTCAGTGTCACGGTAGTGGTGTTATCGGTGCCCGGTGTATCGGTAACGGTCGTGTTAACTGGGGTAGTACCTGGAACCAGATTTTCAAAATGCTCGCCGCCGGTCACACCCTTGATAGCAGCGGTGACGGTCTGATCGCCTTTATAAATATCGTCTGGCGCCACGGTGGTAACGGTGCCGCTGGATTGGTTAACACCGATAGTAATGGTCTGACCGTTATCCAAAGTGACGGTCAACGGGTTAGTGATGTTAGTCACCGGCGCGCCGTTCTTATCCACAAGGCTAGCGGTGTAGACGATATTGCCGCCTTCGCCAACGGTGGTGGTAGCGGTCAGGACCACATCGACTTTGTCGGTGGTGTCGTTGATCGTGGTGGTTGCGCCGCTGCCTGCAACTTCCAGTTTTTCGAAGTTGCCGCCGGTGGTTTCGGTGATCTTGACCGTTTGGGTGCTCTTGTCGATGAACACGTCATCGGTAGGGGCGGGCACGGTCACGGTGCCAACGGTTTCGCCAGCTTTGATGGTGATGCTTGAGCCGTTGTCCAACTTCAACGTGACATCAGTGCCCGCTTTATTGGAAAGCGTGGCGGTATACGTCACCTGACCACCTTCGTTCGCCTCGGTTGGGGCTGTCAGCGTCACAGTGGTGGTGTCGATCGAATCGGTAATGGTGGTAACCGCTGGCGTGGTGCTCGGCACCAGGCTTTCGAAATTGCCGCCAGTCGCGCCCGTAATCGTCGTACTGACGGTGCTGCCGTTGACGTAGACGTCATTAGCCGGCGTATCAACGACAATGCTGCCTGTCGACTCACCGGCCTTGATAGTGATCACCGAGCCATTGCTCAAGGTGACATTCACAGGCGTCTGCGCCGGGTTGGTCAAGGTGGCGGTGTAGGTGATCTGACCGCCTTCGGTCACGGTCGAACCAGCGGTCAGGGTGACCGTGGTGGTGTCGATCGAATCGGTAATGGTGA
>NZ_BCBO01000190.1:0-2020 GCF_001320835.1 Pseudomonas sp. NBRC 111138
AGCACAAACCAACGCCCGCACGGTGATCAGCGAGACGTGCTATTTACCCGGTCTGGAAACCCGCACGATTGATGACGAAAAACTGTATGTCGTCACCGTCCAGGCCGGCCGCACCACGGTGCAGGTGTTGCACTGGGAGGGCGCGGTGCCGCGTCAACTGGCCAATGATCAATACCGCTACAACCTGAACGATCATTTGGGGTCCTGCTCGCTGGAGCTGGACAGTGAAGCGCGGATCATCAGCCGCGAGACTTATCATCCGTTTGGCAGTACGGCGTTCACTGAGAGGGGAGACTCGAGCGAGCAGAGTTATCGCACGTTGCGTTATTCGGGTAAGGAGCGGGATGCGACCGGCCTTTATTATTACGGTCTGCGCTATTACATGCCCAGGTTTCAGCGCTGGATTAACCCGGACCCCGTGGGCGTCAGTGATGGTTTAAATGTATTCGCCTTTCTAGGCGGTAATCCCATTGGTTATCGAGACGCTGTGGGTGAGAAGCGCGAGCCGGTGAATAAAGATATCCACTTGATATGGGTGGGCGAGTCAGCGGAAGCGTTGGCGGCGCATGTCAGCAATATTAATAATACTGTCGAGCAGGCGAGCGGGTATAAAGTTCATCTTTATCTTGAGTCAGGTAACGAGGATGCATTTGCGAATGTCCTACAGGATCTTAAAGTTCATAATGTTGTCTATTTGAGAGAGGAGAAGCTCTTCAGGAAATTCAAAAAAAGTCCAGTGGGGGCTATTTATAAAGACTTCAGGTCGGGAGATCCAAAAAACTTTGCGTTTGCGGTGGATACGCTACGGCCCTATTTGGTTCGCAAGAAAGGAGGGCTCTACTCCGATGTCGATGACCAGTATCTCGGTGCTGAGAGTGAAGGGCACGAGCGCCTGGGCGATACGACGCTTTATGCAAGACCCGACGAAATAATCACAAACTCACCTGTTCGGGTGCCTTGGGAAAATAGGGGCTCCAGAAATGCGGTGCTGATAAACAATAGCTCGTTTGCGGCGCATGCTGGAAACAAAACACTGAAGCATATCGAGAAAGAAATGGTCGTGCGTTATAAAGAAGTTGTTAAGTCTGAAGAGTATACGGATGGTCACGGTCGCATCGGAGCCGGGATACTCGAGTTGGAAACACCTGAGCGAATAAAGTTAATGAGTTCGATGGTAGGTCCAAAGGTGTTTAGCTCGATCATAAGAGAATATGATAGTGAGGCTAATGATATCGTTCGTCAGGCTATATTGGTCGAGTCGGGAGGCGACGTTCAGGGCTTTAATGATCGTAGAAATGAAAAGATGCCGCTTAGACGCTTCATTAAGGTAGGTAGTGCAAACTCTTGGAAATAAAATCCCCATGAGCGCTATTAACCACGAACTTCGAACGGAGATGGCCGGTGTGAAATGAATTTTATGTCGGCAATCCTCAAGTAGAGAGACTCAGCCATGCTCAGCTTGAATAGCCATACCCCCACATTGACTGTTACCGATCCGAGAAGTCTACCCGTTCGCTCGGTGAAGTATTTACGATCGACTGCCGGCCAAGCGGCACAGGCACACATCGACCGCACTGCGCATGACGCGGTAGGCAGAGCGACAGCGCGCTGGGACCCGCGTCTGCAGTCGGTGCAAAAAGACGACCCGCAGGTGCCTGCCAACCTGAATATCCTTCACTCGCTTGGCGGCCAAGTATTGTTGATTCAAAGCGTCGATGCGGGTTGGGATGTTCAACTGTTCGGTGAGGCTGGGCAGGGTGTGCAGTTCTGGAATGGGCGCGGTAGTCAACGCCGCGTAGTATTCGATGCGCTACTGCGACCTGTGGCGATTATTGAAAATTCAGCCTGCACCGAGCGCTTTGCATACGGGATGGCTGAGCCGACTGCGGCTGAACGTAATCAATGTGGGCGGGTGGTGCGCCAAGATGACCCGGCCGGTACTCGTCATTTCGACTACTACGGGGTAGGTGGCGAGCCGATAGCGCAAACCCAGCGTTATCTGCAAAGCCTGGATATGCCT
>NZ_BCBO01000191.1:0-887 GCF_001320835.1 Pseudomonas sp. NBRC 111138
GTGCGCACCTTGCGCTGGCGCATGCCGTCGGCACCGTAGACGTAGCGCTCGGTGTCATTGAGGCGCAACGTGCGCTCCACCATATGCACATGGCTCAGTTGGTTACGTGCATCCCAACTCAGTGTTCGGCACCGGTCCAACATCAACAGGTTGCCGCTGGCATCGAAGGCTTCGGCAATCTCCGCTTCGGTCGGTGGCCTCCCGCCCACCTCGGGCAGGCAGCGATTACTGTGCTTGGCCGCCGTCAACACACGCCCATGTTGCTGTGGGCCGTGGTGGATCAGCTCGAGCAAATTGCCGCCAGCGTCGTAGCGATAGGTTTGACGATAGTTAGCCACGGCAGCCGGATCCTCGAGATGAGCAGGCCCGCGATTAGCGCTGCCGGCCTCCCAGCCGGTGGCTTCGATCAACTGGTAAAGACTGTCGTAGGTATAGCGGTTGATCGGCTCGATGCGTTGGTTGGCAAAGAAGCGCACCGGCAGGGCCTTGTCTTCAAGGCTAAGGATATTGCCCACCGGGTCATAGACGTAGTGCAAATCCTGTAGCGGTTCGTCGCTAGGCCCGGCAGCGCTCAGACGGTTCAATCGCCCGTCTTTCGGGCAGTAATCAAACCGACTGGTGACCTGGTTGCCTGCCGTTTGCTGTTCTATCTGTGCTTGAGCGTTGTAGTGAATGTCATGTACCAGCCGCTGCGCGGCGGTCGCGTTTTTCAGCTGCAGCCAGGCCTCGCGCAATCGGCCGTCGATGGTGTGATTGAAACGCTGCCGATTACCCTGCGCATCGGTTTGCTCCAGCACATTGCCCACCGGGTTGAACTGCAAAGTACTGCGAGCACCGGCTGCTTGCTCAAGCAAATCATCCCGCTCATTAAGGGGCAGTGGCCAATC
>NZ_BCBO01000192.1:0-642 GCF_001320835.1 Pseudomonas sp. NBRC 111138
CCGTTGGGGTGGTAGTCGAGTTGGTAGGTTTCGCCGGCTTCGTTTTCGATCTCGGTGAGCAATAGCCGAGCGTTGTCGTAGCGGTACTTGACCTGGGTGCCGTCGGCGTTGAGGCGGCGGCTGATCAGGTGCAGGCCATCGGCGTATTCGTAGCGGGTGACGTGGCCGAGCTCGTCGCGTTCGGCGATGATTTTGCCGTAGGGGTTGTAGCTGAATTCCCTACAACCACCGCCTGGCAATACAAGACGAATCAACCTGCCGACGCAGTCCCAGTGATATTGCGTCAGCGCACCATGCTCATCCTCACAGGCAACTTGCCGCCCCAGATCGTCATAGCGATAACGCTTGATCCCACCATTGGGCAATTGCTCCTCAAGCAACTGCCCACGTTCGTTCCACACCAGTCGATGGCAACTGTGATCCGGGTACCAAACTCCAGTCAGTTGCCCGTGCTTGTTGTAGCTGTAGTCAGTAACCTCACCATCGGGATCGGTCCTACGCGTAACATCGCCTTGCTCATTACGCTCGTATTTCCAGACCGCCTCCCCACGCCTGACAACCCGTACAAAACCGTTGTCATGCTCGTAGGACGTTGGCTCATCATCCCCCGGAAACAGCGCGACCAAGCGCCCGGCATCGTCG
>NZ_BCBO01000193.1:0-607 GCF_001320835.1 Pseudomonas sp. NBRC 111138
CCAAAGGCGCCAACGCCGGCCACGCCACCGAAGCCAACATGGACCGCCTCGACGGTGCCGGCGCCGCCGCCGCCGTGGAAGCCCGCGCCGTCACCGCCAACGACTCCGCCGCCATCGTGCGCGCCAAGGCCGCCCTGGACAAACTCGACGTCGCCGAAGGCCTCGCCGAACTCGAAGGCGCCTCCGCCCGCGTCGCCGTTGACGAAAAGCGCATGATCAACTGCCGCGCCGACCTCAACCAACTCGTGCCATTCAAGTACGACTGGGCCTGGCAGAAGTACCTCGACGGCTGCGCCAACCACTGGATGCCGCAAGAGGTCAACATGACCGCCGACATCGCCCTGTGGAAAAACCCCGAAGGCCTGACCGATGACGAACGCCGTATCGTCATGCGCAACCTGGGCTTCTTCTCCACCGCCGACTCCCTGGTAGCCAACAACCTGGTGCTGGCCGTGTACCGCCTGATCACCAACCCGGAGTGCCGCCAGTACATCCTGCGCCAGGCCTTCGAAGAAGCGATCCACACCCACGCCTACCAGTACTGCATCGAATCGCTGGCCATGGATGAAGGCGAGATCTTCAACATGTACCACGAGATTCCATCGGT
>NZ_BCBO01000194.1:0-549 GCF_001320835.1 Pseudomonas sp. NBRC 111138
AACCCGCCCTTGAATACACCCCACATCAATTGTGGGAGCTGGCTTGCCTGCGATGGCGATTTCAGCCACGACCACTCTTTTTACGCCCCCTTCCCCTGCCCCAAAAAAAACATCCCCGCCCGTCAAAAACCCCCACGCCCAGCAAAGCCTTGCAAACACTCGCTTTGGCCGAAACCCACGTCATTTTGGCGCTCCCAAGTGACCATCCGCCGCAACACAAACCTGAATTTTTCCCTATAATGCGCGGGTAAATCGGGCCTGCAATATCCCTTTACACAGGGATAAAGAGCCAGACCTTGAGCCTGCGCTGCAGCAAGCACGCATCGCTGCGCCCCTCAAGCCTCATGCAGCACCCGCAACCTGATTCCGTTTATTTGCCTGCGCGAGCTGTTGCAACAAACGATTCCTTAAGATCCACCGCGGCCCTAGGGCCGTGTGAACACCCAACCATCCGGTTTCACACGGGCACCTTTGAGCCCTCACGCAGGAGACGACACGTCATGCTGAGCTGGGACGAATTCGACAAAGAAAAAGAAGGCGAAGTAGCCG
>NZ_BCBO01000195.1:0-511 GCF_001320835.1 Pseudomonas sp. NBRC 111138
GACGAGCCGACCAGTAGCCTCTCGGCGCGGGAAATCGACCGCTTGATGGCGATCATCACGCGCCTGCGCGAGGAGGGCAAAGTGGTGCTCTACGTGTCGCACCGTATGGAAGAAGTGTTCCGTATCTGCGATGCGGTGACGGTCTTCAAGGACGGTCGCTACGTGCGCACGTTCGAGGACATGAACACGTTGACCCACGATCAGCTGGTGACCTGCATGGTCGGTCGCGATATCCAGGATATCTACGATTACCGACCGCGTGAGCAGGGCGAAGTGGCGCTCAAGGTGGACGGCTTGCTCGGCCCCGGCCTGCGTGAACCAATCAGTTTCCAGGTGCGCAAGGGCGAGATCCTGGGCCTGTTCGGGCTGGTGGGCGCGGGGCGTACCGAGCTGTTTCGCCTGCTCAGTGGGTTGGAGCGCGCCAGTGCCGGCAGCCTGGAACTGTGCGGGCAAGCGCTGCAACTGCGCTCACCCCGGGACGCCATCGCCGCCGGGGTATTGCTGTGTCCGG